>JADFRV010000028.1 GCA_022561095.1 Chloroflexota bacterium
GGTCCGACACCGCCTTGACGGACGACAAGGGTGAGGTGGCCTGTATTGTCTCGACAGGAGTCGACATCACCGAGCACAAAGAAGCGGAAGAGGCAGATCGACAGAGTGCCGAATACTTTCGCTCCCTGGTGGAAAAGGCTGCTGACGCACTCCTGATACTCGACAAGGATGGAATCATCCGCTTCGAAAATCCTTCCTTCGAAAAAATCCTGGGATACAAACCGAAAGAGTTTCTGAACAAGAATCTTCGTGAACTCGTTCACCCCGACGATGTACCCCTTTTGAGCAAGGCTCTGGAAGGGGTGAAGAAAAATCCCGATTCTACCGCGTCGATGCAGCTTCGACTTCAGAGTATGGAGGGTACATGGGTCACCGTGGAGGGGCTCAGTAAAAACTTTCTGAATGACCCAGCCGTCTCAGGTATTGCGGTCACGGTCCGAGACATCACCCGGCGCAAGAAGGCACAACAGGGAATTCAGCGCCAGTTACGGACTTTGGATGCCCTCCACACCATCGATATCGCCACCTCCAGCCGGGAGGCCGTCCAGCATGAGGTGGCGGCGAACATGGAGCTGCGGCAGTCAGAGGAGCACCGGGAGCGGTTTCGGGCGGCGGCGTCACGGGTCACCGGCGACAAGTAGAGCTAAGGGCGAGCCTCAGTCGCAGCTCCTGTCAGCGCCTCGGTTAGCCCCGCCAGATCCTGCACACCTTCCAGCCGCGCAATCAGGCCAACGATCCCCTCCGTAGCCTCGCTCCGGAGCACGCCCTGCGCGCAGTCGCGGAACTTCTCCGCCAGCTCCTCCCAGGAGAGCGGCCGTGAAGGGTCGCCGCGAGGCGCATCCACGCGCAGAAACTGCTCCTCGCCGCCTCTGAGCGCGATGCGCACCTCAGCGTAACCGCCGATGGGAAACGTGCCCCCCGACTCATCGGGGCCCTCGCTCACCTCAATCCTCGCCATCATCCTCCGCACCACTGGTCGGCTGACGGCTTCGTCCGTGAAAGAGGCCAGCGCCACTCGGCCGTCCACGAGAGCGGCCGCCAGGCAGTACTCCAGGCTGAACTTCCCCTCCAGCCCTGTAGCCGGCGAATCCCCGCGCAGGGGCATTAACGATCCGCGGCTGACCTCCACCCGAATCGCCTCGATGCTGGCGAGGTCGATCCCATGTCGAGCCTTCATCTCGAGGACAGCGTCCAGCGAGCGGTGGACGGCATAGCAGCAAGGATAGAGCTTCACCCCGAAGCCGGAGGAGGTGATCTGGTATGGCCGGCCCAGAGAGGCGATCGACTCCAGGTCAGGCTCAGCGCCGCCGCTCATCGCGCGCAGGAAGCCGCTTTCGCCCTCCAGGGCGCGGCGATCGGCGGTGAAGCCGCGGGCCGCCAGCTCGGCGGCCACGACGCCGTTGCGGGCGGCCCAGCCGGCGTGCAGCGGCTTGGTCATCGTCCCGAAGTTCTGCTGAAGACCCGCGGCCAGGGATGCGGCGATGCCGAGGGCCATCTGAGTTCGCGCGGCATCCAGACGCAGGAGGCGCGCGCAGGCCGCGGCCGCGCCCAGCGTCCCCAGGGTAGAGGTGGCGTGCCAGCCCAGGGCGTAGTGCGCCTCGCCAATGGCGCGGCCCAGGCTCGTCTCCACCTCGAACCCCAGCACGAAGGCGGTGAGCAGATCGCGGCCGCTCCTGCCCCCCTTCTCCGCGACCGCCAGGACGGCTGGCAGCAGGGGCGCGCTGGGGTGTCCGCGCATCGGCAGGCTGACGTCGTCGAAGTCTAGGGCGTGGGCGGCGGCGCCGTTGGCGAGAGCCGCATCGGCGGCGGGGACGCGAAACGCTCGTCCCAGCACCAGCGCCTCAGCCCGGCCGCCTTGCTCTCGTACCCAGTCCGCGACGATGCGAGCGCTCTCCTCCCGTGAGCCGGCGAGGGTCACGCCAAGCGTATCCAGCAGGGCGCGCTTGGCCTGGGCGATGGCGTCCTCCGGCACGCTCTCGGTCTCGGCCACGAAGCGGGCGAGGCGTTCGCTGGCGTTCACGGCGCAATGTTAGCACAGCATCGGAGGTTGCCAGACCCTCGCGATACGGCTATAGTGGTCGCCGCGACCTCAGTTGGAGGAGGTACCCATGACAGAGGCAGTGCTCGGCGTCAAGGTTGGCGACCGGGCGGAGTTCGAGAAGAAGGTCAGCGCCGAGGACGTGGCCCTGTTCGCCGCCGTCACCGGCGATACGAATCCCCTACACCAGGACCCGGATTACGCGGCCAAGACCCGCTTCGGAGAGTGCGTCGCGCACGGGATGCTCAGCGCGGGGTTCATCTCGGCGGTGCTGGGCACGAAGCTGGCGCCGGACTGCTGCGTCATCTACCTGAGCCAGAGCCTCCGCTTTTTGCGGCCGGTGAAGATCGGCGAGACGATCCGCGCCCTGGCCGAGGTCAAGGGCACCGACGCCCAGAAGCGCATCGTTACCGTGCAGACGGACTGCTTCAACCAGGACGGCGAGCCGGTGGTGAAAGGCGAGGCGGTGATTCTGCTGGACCCGCTGTCCTAGCTGGCCCATTGCCGGAGCACGCCCTCCGCTGGCGGGCGGCTGGCATTGCGCTGGGCAACAACTGTGCGCTATAATCCGCGAAACTGCCTCGAACGCCACGTGGGGAGGGTACACCCGTGCTTGCATTGTTGCGAAGTCCCTGGACCTGGGGTGTCGGGCTGGCCGTGGTCGTCGTTGTGGTCGTCGTATTGGCGACCAGCGGTGGAGATGACGAGACAGAGAGCGCGATCACGGACATCGAGCGAAGCCCAGACGTGCCCATCGTTATCCCCGCGGGAGAGCCCATCGTCATCGGCGTATCGGCGCCGCTGAGCGGGCCTACCGAGACGCTAGGCTCCGAGGCTCGTGACGCTGTTATCGTGGGCGTGGAGCTGTGGAAAGAGGGGAGCGGCGACGCGCTCCCCGGGCGCGAGATCGAGGTTCACGCCGAGGACGACGGCTGCTTCGAGGCCGACATCACCGCCCGTGCCGCAGGCCACCTTCTATACGGGAACGACGGGCATGACCTCATTCCGGGCTTGGTCGGGGTCATCGGCCCGATGTGCAGCGACGGCGCCTCGCGGGTGGTGGCGGTGTACGCGCAGGCGGGGATCGTGATGATCTCCGGCTCCGCCACCCGCAGTGACCTGACCACGGGCCAGACATCGCCGGGGTTCTTCTTCCGCACCGCCTACAGCAACTCGCAGGAGGGCGCTCTGCAGGCGCGCTACCTTATCGCACGGCTCGGCGCGGCTACGGCCTACCTGATCGACGACAGCGGCACATACGGGACGGACCTGGCCAATTCAGTGCAATCGCGCCTGCGGCAGAGCGGCGTCGAGGTGACCCGCGTGAGTATCGAGGCCGGGGATGTCGACTTCAGCGAACTGGCAGCGCAGGTTACCGCGGATAACCCCGAAGTGGTGATCTTCGAAGGGTTCAATCCGGAGGGCGCGCTCCTGTACCGCCAGCTGCGCGACGCCGGATACGGCGGCACTTTCCTGTCCGGCGACGGCGTCGCCGTGACATCGGACTTCATCGAGCCACTGGGCGAGCTCGCGGAGGGCGCCGTCTTCGCCGGCTGCTCGCTCACGCTGCCCGACGAATTCCTCCTGGACTACGTGGAGATCATCGGCAGCGAACCCGTAACGGCCTTCCCAGCACACTTAGCCGACGCCACAACGGTGCTGCTCGACGCCGTGGCGCAGGTCGCTGAGGAGGGGGAGGACGGATCGCTGGTGATCGACCCGCTGGAGCTTCGCGACGCCGTGAGCGCATCGACCATTTTGCTCGGGGTCTCCGGCGCCATCGCCTTCGACGAGAACGGCGACCGGGTAGGTGATGGCGCCACGGTTGGCCTCACGATGTGCAAGGTGGAGGACGGCCGGTTCGTCAACTTCGAGTTCTAGGGCCCTAGCCCGAAAGGACAGCGAGAGATGACATCGCCCGCTTTTAGAGGAGGCCAGTCCTTCACCTCACGCATCGCCATGTGGAGCGCCCGGCACCGCAAGGCCGTGGCCATAGGCTGGGTACTTGCCGTCATCATCGCGCTCGCCGCCTGCTCGGGGATCGGCGCCAACACGGACATCGACATGGCGGCGCCGGGTGAAGCGGGCGAGGCGGCTGACGTCTTCGAGGAGAGGTTCGGCGAGGAGGAGGACATCGCCCAGGAGATCATCGTCTTCTCGCACCCGTCGCTCACCGTCGACGACCCCGCCTACGAAGACACCGTACAGGGACTCCTCCGGGAGCTGGAGGGGCTCGTGGCCGAGGATACGCTGGTCATCGGCGGCACCACTGTGATCACCGATACGCGCATCGTCGGCGACACGCTCAGCCACTACGACATCGGCGCGCCTAGAGAGGCCTCACCCTTCGTGGCGGCGGCCCAGAACGAGTCCGGCGGCGACGTCACCTTCGCCCTGGTCGAGATCGAAGGGGAGATCGAGGACGCGGTCGACGACATCGACATCGTGCTGGACACCGTCGATCGAGCCGAAGAGGAGGCCGAAGGGTTCGATATCTTCATCGGCGGCGACGTCTCGCTCACGAAGCAGCTAACCGACATCATCGACGAGGACTTCGCTCGCGCTGGAATTATCAACCTGCCGATTACGTTCGGCATCCTCATCCTCGCCTTCGGCGCCGTGCTCGCGGCGGCTGTTCCGCTGGCCCTCGCCTTCGCCGCCATCATAGTGACGATGGGCGCCCTGGCCATCATCAGCCAGGTGTTCCCTCTGGTCGAGGTCTACCAGCAGGTTGTGCTGCTGATCGGTCTCGCCACCGGGATCGACTACTCCCTGTTCGTCATCACCCGCTATCGCCGCGAGCGCAGCGCCGGACGCTCCAAGGAGGAGGCGCTGCAGGTGGCCACGGGCACGTCGGGCAAGGCGATCTTCTTCGCCGGCGCCACCACCGTGTTCGCGGTAGCGGGCATGTTCCTGGTGGGCGACTCGGTCTTCAGCAGCCTGGGCCTCGCCTCCATCGTCGTCGTTCTGTTCGCCGTGTTCAGCGCCATGACGCTCCTGCCGGCGATCATCGCCATGATGGGCGACAATCTGAACCGGCTCAGCATACCGTTCCTGGGTCGTGGCCAGGAGCGAGGGGAGGGGGTGTGGGGGTTCATCGTCGACCGGGTGCTGGCGCGGCCGATCATCCCCGCCGTCGTGGTCATCGCTGTCTTGATCGCGATCGCGGCGCCCACGCTCACCCTGAACCTGGGTTTCAACGGCCCCAGGAGCTTCTCCGACGATGCGGACGCCAAGAAGGCGCTCATCGCTCTGGAGGAGAGCTTCACGCTGGGGCTGGTCCAGCCGGCCATCGTCGTTGTTGACGCCGGGGAGAAGCAGAACGTCTTCGCAGAGGAGATTCGCAACTCGACCGCCGCGCTGCTGGGCCTGGTGGGAGAGGACACAGTGTCAGACGACAACCCAGAGGCTCTCTACGGGGCGGTGGCGCGCGAGCCGGACTTCAGCGACGCCGGCGACACGGCCCTGCTGTTCATCCCGGTCAACGGCGACGCCGGCGAGGAGCGCGCGATAGACGCCGTGAACGAGCTGCGCGACGACTTGATCCCGGCGACTTTCGAGGACGGCTCCGCCGACGCCCTGGTCACCGGCGCCACGGCCGGCAACATAGACTTCAGGGAGAACATAATCAACCGGACGCCCATCGTCTTCGCCTTCGTCCTGGGGCTCGCCTTCATCATCCTCCTGCTCACCTTCAGGTCGCTCGTTATCGCCGTCACGGCCATCGTCCTGAACCTGTTCTCCGTGTTCGCCGCCTACGGCCTGCTCGTGCTAGTGTTCCAGGAGGGCTGGCTGCTGGAGGGGGTCCTCGATTTTGAGGCCACGGGGATCATCGAGTCCTGGCTGCCGCTGTTCCTGTTCTCTCTCCTGTTCGGCCTCTCCATCGACTACGAGATGTTCGTCATGGCGCGGATCAAGGAGAAGTATGAGCAGGGGCTCAGCACCGACGAGGCCATCGCTCAGGGCATGAAGGAGACCGCCGGCGTGATCACGAACGCGGCGGCGATCATGGTCGCGGTAGCGCTCATCTTCGCCTTTACGCGGGATATTGGCCTCAAGCAGTTCGGCTTCGGCCTGGCGGTCGCCATCGCCGTCGACGCCACGATCATCCGCGCGTTCGTCCTGCCGACCACGATGAAGCTCCTGGGTAAGTGGAACTGGTACCTGCCCTCGTGGCTGGAGTGGCTGCCTACAGTGCCGATGTCGGAGGAGGTTAGCCCCATGCCCGCGGCGGGGACGGCGGACGCCGGCGGCGAGTAGCGGCGCAGCGGGCTAGGCCGGCTCTTCCTCGTACAGCTTGACGACCCGCACCTGTCCGGGCGGAGCCGCCTGGACGCAGAGGTCGCAGAGAACACACTCGTCCTCATTCTCCTCAACCACGCGCACCTTGCCCTCGCCGTCCAGGTCGAAGATGTTGACGGGGCAGACGTCCACCAGCTTCTTGGACAGCTCTCGGTCAGCGGCGGCCTCCGCGTCGACCTCCAGCCGGATGAACATGGAGGGCATTAGGCGTTCTCCCTCACTCTGAAGCCTCCCCATCGGCAGATAGGCGCTGCTTGACCAGCTTGGGGATGTCGGATATCTCCTCGGCCACGGAGATGCCGGCCTCGGTGAGGCGGCCGATCTTCTCGGCCGCGGTGTCCTGCTTCCCCTCGACGATGGTGCCGGCGTGGCCGAAGCGCATGCCGGGCATGGCGTCCATGAACCGCCCCGCCATGAAGGCGACGATGGGCAGGCGGCTGTTGTTCTCGCTGACATAGGACGCGAGCTGCGCCTCCATAGGGCCGCCGGGCTCCGAGTAGATGACGATCGCCTTCGTCTCGGGATCGGCTTCGAACAAAGGCATCAGCTCGGCGTAGGAGGAGCCGATGATAGCGTCACCGCCGATGCTGACAGCGCTGCTCTGACCGAGACCGGCAGCCTTCAGGGCGTTGGAGATTTCGGTGGTCATGCCGCCACTACGCGACATAACACCGATAGATCCAGCCTTATAGACTTTTCGTGTGTCCTCCGCGGGGCCACCGAGGCCGCCCATCTTGGACTTGCCGGGCGAGATGATGCCCAGGCAGTTCGGGCCGATGAGCCGCGCCCCGTGCATGCGGGCAAGCTCGATGATCTGTGCCACCTCAGCGCGGGGGATCCGCTCCGTGACGATGACCAGCAGCTTGATGCCGTTCTCTATCGCCTCGAAGGCGGCGTCACGGACGAAGGCGGGCGGCACGGTGAGGACGGAGCCGTCCACACGCTCGCGGGTAGTGATCTCGCGGACAGTATCGTAGACGGGCACGCCGTAGACGTCTCGGCCACCGCGGCCCGGCGTCACACCGCCCACGATCTTGGAGCCGTAGTCCAGGCACTCTCGGGTCATATTCACCGCCTCGCGACCGGTGATCCCCTGGATGATGAAGGTTGTGTTCTCGTCGATGAGGATGGACATCGGTTAGCCCTGAGGCTCCTTGTCGATCGGCGGTAGAGAGAACCCTTCCACGAAGAATAGGATGCTGGTCGTCGATTCGAGCCGAAGGGGCAAGATCTCCTGGTAGGCGTCCGACTCGTACCACGCCCGTAGGTCCTCCGATGATGGGAACTCGCCGATAATCGTGCGGCGAAACGGCGGCTCGCCCTCTTTCACCTCAGCGTCGTTGGCGGCGAGAATCCGGCCGCTGTACGCGTAAGCCGTCTGCCCGACCTTCGATGCGTACTCGCGGTACTTTGCCGGGTCGTGGACCTCCATCTGCGCGATCACGTACGCTGCCATCAGTTTGAGACCTTCTCTACTGCCCGCCGCGCCGCCTCCGACATCGACACCGTGCGGTCGCAGTACTCGACGCCGTAGCGAGAGAGGATCTTGAAGCCGTCCTCCTCCCAGGAGCCGGGTATGCGGAAGATGGCGATCTTCTCCGCCGGGTCGTAGCCTGACTCCACAACACCCTTGATGACGCCGCGGGCGACGATGTCAACGCGCGTGTTGCTGACCACGTTCATAATCACGGCGATCTTCTCCACGCTGGGCTTGCTGAGGATGAGCTTCGTGAGCTCCTTCGCCTTGTTGACGCTGGGATTGCCGCCGATCTCGCAGTAGTTTGCGGGCCGACCGCCGTGCTTGCGAATGGCGTCGAAGATGGTGAGGCTGCCGCCGCCGGCGCCGATAACCAGCCCCAGGTTTCCGTCGAACCCAACGACGCGTCCCGCCACACCGCGATGGTCCTGCGCGTCTACCTCTGCCCCCTTGATCTCGAATTCGGTGGGCGGCCGCGCCTGGCGCGTCTCCTCACGGCCGACGCCCAGCTCCTCGAGGATCGCCGTCTGACGGTCGCGCGCCTCCTCCTCCATATCGATGTGGCAGTCCAGCGCCACGAACGAGCCGTCCTCAAGCTGCGCGAGGGGGTTGATCTCGGCCAGGGTCAAGCCGTACTGGCTGAACACCCGCGCCAGACGGCTCATGACGTCCGTAAGACGAACGAGCTCTCCGCCACCGATGCCTAGAGAGGCGATCATCTCCTTCGCCTTGAAGTCGGAGAAGGGGAGGAGTGAGGAGAAGTTGGCCTTGGCCACGTGCTTCGGGTGCTCCTCGGCCACCTGCTCAATGTCGATGCCGCCCATATCACTGAAGATCATCACCGGCAGCTTGGCCAGCGCGTCGTAGGTGATGGCAGCGTAGTACTCCTTCACGACGGCGGCCTTCGCCTCCACAAGGACACCGCGCGGACGCTGCCCGCTGATCTCCAGATCGAGGATGGCGGCGGCCTCCCGTTGCGCCTCTTCCGGCGTATCGGCGAACTTGACGCCGCCGGCCTTCATGCGGCCCCCAGTGAGCACCTGCGACTTGAGGACTACAGGCCCGCCGACCTCGGCGGCGAGCTTCCCGGCCTCCTCTGGCGTCTCGGCGGTGCCGCCCTGCGGCAGCCGGACGCCGTGCTTGGCGAGAAGGCGCTTGGCCTCGAACTCGTAGAAGCGCATTAGACCCCCTCACCCCAACCCTGCGGGTCACCCCTCTCCCGCTGAGCGGGAGAGGGGCCAGGGGAGAGGGCCTCCTCTATCGCCGCCAACGCCGCTGGTAAGTCGCTCTCGATCAGTGCTGCCGACAGGCGCAGAAAGCGGATGCCCATGGACTCAAGGATTTGCTGGCGCTCGCCGTCTGCTTGCCTCTGCGTCTCGTGGACCGGTCCATCCACTTCGACGGCAAGTCGTTCCTCTTGGCAGTAGAAGTCGAGGATGAAGCGGCCAACGGGATGCTGCCGACGAAACTTGCGGCTGGCCAGGCGTCGGTTTCGCAGGGCAGACCAGAGAAGGCTTTCTGAGCGAGTTGGCTCTTTACGCATTTGCCTCGCCGCTCCCTTGACATTGGCGCTCGAGCGAGGCCCATCCTCACCGCGGTCCTCCTGTGGCCGACCGCCCCTCTCCCGCGTCGCGGGAGAGGGGCTAGGGGTGAGGGTTAGGTCACTCTTCATCGCTCCCCCCGCTTCATCACAGACCGTAGAGCTTAGCGTACTCCGGATCGCGCTCGGCGATCATCCTCGCCGTCTGCACCATGACCTGCGCCTGCTTGAACGTAGCATCGTCCTGCATTCTCCCGTCGAGCATCACCGTGCCGGTTCCATCGCCCATGGCTTCGATGATACGCTTCGCAGTCTTAACTTCCTCGACTGGGGGGCTGAATTCGCGCCTGGCGATGTCTATCTGGCTCGGGTGCAGCGTCCAGGCGCCGACGCAGCCCATCAAGAAAGCGGATCGGAACTGATGCTGGCACGCCAGCGGATCTTCGATGGCGCCGAACGGGCCGTAGAACGGCAGAATGCCGGCTGAGTTGCAGGCGTCGACCATGCGACCCAGCGTGTAGTGCCAGGGGTCTTGCTGTGCCAATAGTCGCTGTGCGTCGGGGTCCTCCGGATCGGGATCGGCG
Source organism: Chloroflexota bacterium (assembly GCA_022561095.1). GTDB lineage: Bacteria > Chloroflexota > Dehalococcoidia > SM23-28-2 > RBG-16-64-32 > JADFNQ01. The sequence continues at coordinate 9,942 of JADFRV010000028.1, forward strand.
ATCACCTGATACGCAGGATGGCCGCCACCGACTCTCGTCGTTTTCATCCGCCTCGAAGCAGCCAGATCTGCCGGCCCGAGACTGATGCCCTGCATCCGGGGGCTCGCGGCGGCGATCTCCTCCACATTGGAGACTCCTAGCGCGGTTTCGAGGATGGCGTGGATCAGGAGGGATTTCTTGATTCCGTGCTTTGCCTCTAGCTGTGCAAGTAGGCGGTCAAGGTAGTGGATATCCCACGGCCCTTCCACCTTAGGGACCATGACCACCTCTAGCTTGTTGCCGATCTTTGGGATGACGGCCAGGAGATCGTCGAGGACCCAAGGGCTGTCCAGGCTGTTGATGCGCGTCCACAGCGACGTGCTACCGAACTCGTTGTTCAGTGCGACTTCGATAAGGCCCTCGCGCGCCGTTTCTTTGTCTTCTGCTGGGATCCCGTCTTCAAGGTTGCCAAGCAGCACATCGACCTGAGGGATGATCTGCGGGATCTTCGTACGCACCCTCTCATTCTGCGGGGGAAAGAAGTGGATCATTCGAGAGGGCCGCGCGGGAAGCTCGCTCGGCGGTGTCGGCGCACCGACCGCCAGCGGCGCGAGGAACGCCCTGGGGTTCCGCATGTCGAATAGCTCCTCCTTTGAACTAGGTCGCGGTCACCGCGTGACGCGCTTCTCCGTCAGCATCTTATTGGCTCCCAAGGAGCGCCATGCGATCCGTCTCGTGCCCGGCGCCGGGTCCCACGACGCCGTGTACCGGAAGGTCAACCCGTCGTAGCAGGCGGTATCGAACACGGGCCCCGTTACTGGGGCTGCGCGGGCGATTATAGCCGCCGCTGGGATATAGGGTCAAGCAATGGATGCGGAGCGCGCGCGGGCCTAGCGTCTATAGATTAACTTGCAGTTTAGCGTAAACTAGGATTAAACTAAGGCGCGCGCACCAGGCGAAGCCCGCCAAAATCCACTCTTGAGACCAGACCAGATGTACGAACAACAGCGCACCATACCGATACTGCGCAGCATTCTCTTTGTACCTACTATCGTCGAGCGGTTCGTCACGCGAGCCCCGGAGACAGGAGCGGACATCATCTGCCTGGACGTAGAGGACTCGGTACCGCCGGCCGAGAAGGCGAAGGCGCGAGCCGCAGCGGCAGAGGCGATCGACGGCATGCCCCGCAGTGGTTACGCCACGTTCGTCCGCGTGAACGGCCTGCACACCGGCCTCCTAGAGGATGACCTGCTGGCTGTGGTCAGACCGGGCCTGGACGGCATCGTGCTCTCCAAGGCGCATACCGCTGAGACGGTCAGGCGCGCCGACCACTACCTCACGATCCTGGAGCGACAGCAGGGGATGGAGACGGGCACAGTGAGTATAATCCCGCTGGTTGAATCGGCGGCGGGGATTCTGAATTCGCGAGAGATATCCGCCGCCTCGCCGCGGCTGGTGGGGTTGTCTCTGGGGGCGGAGGACCTGGCGGTGGACATGGGGCTGCAACGCAGCGAAGAGGCGCGGGAGATCGAATGGCCGCGGGCGCAGCTCGCAACGGCCGCCGCCGCCGCCGATCTAGCGGCTATCGACACACCGGAGCCGGACTACACCGATATGGAGCACCTGGAGCGGGACTCCAGCTACGCCCGCAGCTTAGGCTTCCGCGGCAAGTACTGCATCCACCCCGGCCAGGTGGAGGTGGTCAATCGCGTCTTCTCGCCGACCGAACAAGAGATCGCCGAAGCGAGGGATGTGGTACGCCTCATGGATAAGGAGGGGATCGCGAAGGGCCGCGCCGCTATCCCCGTGAACGGAAAGATGATCGACACGCCGATCTACTGGCAGGCCAAGCGCCTTCTACGATGGGCGGAGGCGGCCGGAATCAGCACGCAGGAGTAGACGATGCCCATCCCCTCTCTGGTCACCCTCACCGAAGAGCAACAGATGATCGTGTCTGAGGTGCGCCGCTTCGTGGAGAAAGAGGTCATGCCGGTAGCCACGGAGCTGGAGCATGCGGACGAATACCCCGCTGACCTCGTCGAGCAGCTGAAGGGGTTGGGGATGTTCGGCGCCACGATCCCGCAGGAGTACGGCGGCCTGGACCTCCCCTTCACCACCTACGCCGCGATCGTGGAGGAGCTGTCCCGCGGCTGGATGAGCCTGGGCGGCATCCTCAACACGCACACGATGATCTCCTGGATGATCAAGACGTACGGCAGCGAGGAGATGAAATCGCGCCTCCTCCCCACCATGGCCACCGGCGAGCGACGGTGCGCCCTCTGCATGACGGAGCCCGACGCCGGCTCCGACCTCCAGGCGATCCAGACTAAGGCCGTCCGCGACGGCGACGACTACCTCCTGAACGGCAACAAGATGTGGGTCTCCAACGGCGTCCACGCCAAGATATTCGCTGTGCTCACCAAGACGGACCTCCAGGCGCAGCCGCGCTATAAGGGCATGAGCGTCTTCATCGTCGAGAAGGAGACGACAACGGGCATGACCGTGGGGCGCATCCTTGAGAAGCTGGGGTATAAGGGAATCGACACGACTGAGCTGGCGTTCGAGGATGCACGCGTGCCGGCGGCCAACCTACTGGGCGGCGAGGAAGGCCAGGGCTGGCTCCAGATAATGTCGACGATAGAGATCGGTCGCGTGAACGTAGCCTCCCGCGCTGTGGGCGTCGCCACCGCCGCCTTTGAGGACGCGATCAAGTACGCCAAACAGCGCGAAACGTTCGGCCAGCCGATCGCGAACCACCAGGCGATCCAGCTCATGCTGGCGGAGATGGCGACCAAGATCGAGGCGGCGAGGCTGCTGGCCCGGGCTGCGGCGGCGAAGAAGGACGCCGGCGAGCGCTCCGATATGTGGGCGGGCATGGCAAAGCTGTTCTGCACGGAGACGGCGCAGGAGGTTGCGCTACAGGCGATGCGCATCCACGGCGGCTACGGCTACTCGAAGGAGCTGCGCGTGGAGCGGTACTACCGGGACGCCCCGTTCATGCTCATCGGCGAAGGCACCAATGAGATCCAGAAGCTAGTGATAGCACGCAACCTGCTCAAGATGTACGGAGAGTAAAGCGTATGGCCCAGTTCGGACGATACTTCGAGGAGTTCAACGTCGGCGACGTGTACAAGCACTGGCCGGGCCGGACGATCACGGAGTCCGACGACATGCTGTTCTGCATGCTGACGATGAACCACCACCCCCTGCACATCGACGCCAACTACGCCAAAGACAGCGACTACGGCCGCCAGGTCGTCGTCGGCAACCTGGTGGTGGACATCGCCATGGGCCAGAGCGTGCCGGACGTGAGCGGCAAAGCGCTGGCCAACCTGGGGTTCGAGGAGATCAAGTTCTTCGCACCCACGTTCCACGGCGATACCATCTACTCGGAGTCCGAGGTGCTGGACAAGAAGGAGTCGTCCTCGCGGCCGGACCGGGGCATCGTAAGCGTCGAGACTCGCGCGCGCAACCAGGACGGCAAGGTCGTGATGAGCTTCCGGCGCTCGGTGATGATCGCCAAGCAGCCGGCGGACGAGGCGAGAGCGGAGACGCCGAAGTAGCCCTGCCTGCCGGCAGGCAGGCCCGGCTAGGGAGAGGCAGCGTATGGCGGACAAGCAAGAGCTGGAGCGCATCGCGGAGGAGAAGGAGCGGTGGCAGGAAACCACCCTCAAGAAGGCGCTGGACCGCTCCAGCGAGCGCTCAGACACGGAGTTTCGCACCAGCTCCACCCAGACCGAACGCCTCTACACCCCCCTGGACGTCGCGGACACGGACTACGGCCGCGACGTAGGCTTCCCGGGCGAGTACCCGTACACCCGCGGTGTTCAGCCCACGATGTACCGCGGCCGGTTGTGGTCTATCCGCCAGTACGCCGGCTACGGCACCGCCGAGGAGACGAACGAGCGGTTCAGGTTTCTTCTCAAGGAGGGGCAACCCGGCCTCTCCGTCGCCTTCGACCTGCCGACGCAGCTCGGATACGACTCAAGCGACCCGATGTCGGAGGGTGAGGTGGGCAAGGTGGGGGTGGCGATCGACACGCTCGACGACATGGAGACGATGTTCGACAGCATCCCCCTGGACCAGGTGAGCACCTCCATGACGATAAACGCCCCCGCCGCCGTGCTCGTCGCCATGTACGCCGTGGTCGGCCAGAAGCAGGGTGTGCCCAACGATAAGATCCAGGGCACGGTCCAGAACGACGTGCTCAAGGAGTACGTGGCCCGCGGCACCTACATCTACCCGCCGCGGCCTTCGCTGCGGCTGGCCGCCGACCTCATCGCGTACTGCGCCAAGGAGCTGCCGAAGTTCAACAGCATCAGCATCAGCGGCTATCACATCCGCGACGCCGGCTCCAGCGCCGTGCAGGAGATGGCGTTCACCTTCGCCAACGCTATCGCCTACATCGACGCGGCGCTCGACCGCGGCGTGGAGATCGACGACTTCGCGCCGCGCATCTCCTGGATCTTCAACACCCAGAACAGCTTCCTGGAGGAGATTGCCAAGTACCGAGCCCTGCGCCGAATGTGGGCCAAAATCATGCGCGAGCGCTACAGCGCCAAGGACCCTCGCTCCTGGACGTTTCGCACGCACGTCCAGACCGGCGGCGCCACCCTCACCGCACAGCAGCCGGAGCTGAACATCGTCAGGGCGACCCTGCAGGCGCTGGCCTCGGTGTTGGGCGGGGTGCAGTCGCTGGCCCTCTCCTGCTACGACGAGGCGCTGGCCCTGCCCACCGAGGAGGCCCAGCGCATCGCCGTGCGCACGCAGCAGATCATCGCCTACGAGAGCGGCGTCACCGACACAGCGGACCCCCTGGGCGGCTCCTACTACATTGAGTCGCTGACGAACGAGCTGGAGAAGGGGGCCGGGGAGTACCTAGACCGTGTCTTGGACATGGGAGGCGCCGTCACCGCCATCGAGTCCGGCTACATGCAGCGGGAGATACAGGAAGCGTCCTGGGCCCATCAGAGCGCGGTCGACGAAGGCCGAAAGACGATCGTGAGCGTCAACAAGTTCCGGGTTGCGGAAGAGGAGCCGCAGATGACCTTCCGCGTGAACCCGGAGGCCGAGCGAGCCCAGATCAAGAAACTTGACGCCTTCAAGAAGCAACGCGATGGCGCCGCCGTTGAGGCCGCCCTCAAGCGGCTGGACGACGTCTGCCGCGACGGCGAGAACCTGATGCACCCGATCATGGAGGCGGTCAGGGTGTACGCGACCCTGGGCGAGATCTGCGGCGTAATGCGTAACACCTTCGGGGACTACCGCGCTCCGACGGCGGTATGAGGTTGTATTTCCTGTACCATATCCTGAAGGCTGTGGCATGATACAGAATCGATGCCGCCCCGACCGGCCGGGGCGGTATGGAAATAGCCAAATGGGGAGGGTCACCTGTGTCCTGTCTGAACCACGGTAAGGTTGCCATCGTCACCGGAAGCTCCCGCGGGCTTGGCCGCGCCATTGTACGCGAGCTGGCCGACCACGGCTGCAAGGTGGTCATCAACTACTTCCAGAGCAAGGAGCTGGCGGAGCAGCTAGTGGCGGAGCTCAAAGACAAGGGCCAGGAGGCGATCTGCGTGCGGGCGGGCGTGGCCAACCCGGACGACGTCCAGAACCTGATCGATACCACCGTCAAGGAGTTCGGCGGCATCGATATCCTCGTGAACAACGCCGGCGTCAACCGCGACCGCACCATCCGCCGCATGTCGGCGGAGGAGTGGCAGGAGGTGATCGCCACCGACCTGAGCAGCGTCTTCTACTGCACCAACGCGGCGCTGCCCCACATGATCGAGCGCGGCGGCGGCCGCATCGTCAACATGTCGTCCATCGTGGGGCAGATGGGGAACCTGGGACAGTCCAACTACGCGGCGGCCAAGGCGGGGATCGTCGGCTTCACGAAGTCGGCAGCGCAGGAGTTCGCCCGCTTCAACATCACCGTGAACGCGATGTGCCCGGGGTTCATCGCGACGGAGATGGTGACGAACCTGACGGAGGAGGTGCAGCAGGCGCTGCTGGCGAAGATCCCCCTTGGGCGCTTCGGCAAGCCGGAGGAGGTTGCCAGCCTCTGCCGCTTCCTGGTGAGCGAGGGCGAGTATATAACAGGCGCCCAGATTAACATCAACGGCGGCATGTACCTCCAGTAGCCGCCTTCTCATCGTACCTTACGCCTGAGGCGCACACAGTGTCCACACCACGGCCGCGGATACCTCTGCGCCGCCTGCTTCTCCTGACGGTGATTACGGCGGCGTTCGCCTTCGCCCTTCAGGCGCTGCTCGCCGCCACGAACGCTCCCGCCGCGGCGGCGATCAACATCCTGCTGGTGCCACCCATCGCCGGCGCGATCATCTTCGCCGGCCTGCGACCGTACCCGCTGGCCGGCCGCCTGCGGCTGGCCGCGATGGTAGCGGTGGCGCTGTTCCTGCTGGGCCTGAGCATTGGCTAGGCCGTCAGGCCAAGCCCTGCAGCAGACTCCAGGCGCCGAGTGCGTAGAACGGCACCCAGACGGCGCCGAACACGGGCGCGGCAGCCAGTGTAAGGGCGTAGGTGGTCCGGCCTGAATAGCCGAGCAGGCGGAACAACAGCCAGCTCAGCGCCGGCCCCAGCGCCGCCATCGCCGCCAGCGTTGCCAGCCAGCGCGTCGCCGGCCCGGCCGTATCCGCCACGCGGCGCACCCATCCCTCGATCCCGCGGCCTATCCGGGCTAGGACGAGGAGGGTTATAAGCACAACGACGCCGGCTATGGCGAAGGCCACCAGGTCTGAGCTGTGATCGGCTGCCCCGTCCGCTATCTCGCCTCCAGCGAGCGCTACAACCAGCCCCACCGCAATGGACACCCCCGTAGCCCCAAGCGCCGCGAGAAGCATCCTCGCCCCGACGTTTGACCACAGAGCGGCGGCGCGCTCGGACAGGTTTCGCCGGAAAGAAGCCAGCCGTGGCTCAAAGCCGGGCCACAGGAAGTCTGCAGCCGCCAGCACCACCAGCCCTAGCACCGCCCAGATGGCGATGAACGCTGCCAGGCCCCAGGCGAACCCCAGACCTTCGACGAGAAGGATGATATGACCAGCGAAGATGATCTCACCAAACAGTATCTCTGCCGTGACGGGGATCGAAACAAGGATGAGGACGGGCAAGCGACGCAGGCTTGCTGCGCGGTCTATTTTGACGTCCTGAGATGTATGCACCGCGAAGATATCTCACGGTTGCCGTTCCCGCCGCCCGTCGACACGGCATCCGCGTACGACAGTATACACGGGCGCGGTCCTGCCGGAGACCGCCTGCTCAGAGCTATCGCCGAACGTGGGAGCCTAGTGGAGCAGCTCAGGCATCATCTCCACCGGCTGAACCGGTAAGCTTCTGAACGGGAGCGAGGAGCCGTATTGGTTTTCCTGCTCTACGCCAGGGGCCCCGCTCAAGGCCTCAGCAGGCTGAACTTCCTCTTCAGCAGGCGGGTCGTCGGCGGGCGCGGGCTCATCCAGGCCCATTTCCACCAGCTCCACTTTAGGGCGCTGAGACACCTGCGCCTCCATCTCAGTGCCGCTGAACACCCGCACCCGCTCCCGGTCGAAGCCGGCATCGAGTAAAGTCTCGACAAGCCGCTCGGCCTCAGCGGTGGTATCCACAACCACGATCTCTCCGTGCTTCGGATCACCGCGATCCGCTACCAGGACTATGAATCTGGTGGTCATGAGGTCGCCCCTCCTCTGCTCTTAGCTCATCCAAGAATCGAACTGTTGCGAATGGTACCCTAATCCTTTAACCGAAAGAGGGGCTCGGTGTTACAGTGCGACTAGTCATTGCGGCCCGGCCCGGCGTGCTACAATCCATCCCATGCTCAGATACGACCCGGAAGCGGCCGTCGCCCATCTGCGTAAGGCGGATCCGACACTCGCCCGCGTCATCGACAGCGTCGGCCCGTTCGCGATGGAGCCGCGCGACGGCTCCTTCCGGTCTCTGGCACGCGCCATCTTCTTTCAACAGCTCGCTGGCCCGGCGGCTCGCGCCATCATGAACCGCGTTCTGGAGGTGCTGGGCACAGACGATAAGCGCTTCTTTACGCCTGAGCAGTTCATAGCCGCCAGAGACGAGCAGCTGCGCACGGCCGGCCTCTCCCGGCAGAAGCTCGCCTGCCTGCGCGACTTATCGGAGAAGTTCGCCTCGGGCCAGCTCAATGAGGGGGAGTTCGGATCGCTGGAGGACGAGGAGGTGATCAACAGGGCCTCCTCCGTTAAGGGGATAGGCCGTTGGACGGCGGAGATGTTCCTGATCTTCTCGCTGGGGCGGCCGGACGTGCTGCCCGTGGACGACATCGGCGTGCAGCGCGGGTTCCGGCAGACCTACGGTCTGTCGGGCCCACCCACGCCGGAGGAGATGCAGCGCATCGCGGAGCCCTGGCAGCCATACCGCAGCGTAGGCACCTGGTACATGTGGCGCTGCCTTGGCGTGGCACTGCCCGAGGAGGGGCGATGAAAGGGGGCCGGCAATGCCGCAGGACGACGTCGGGGGCTACGGCGTTAGAACCGCCCCGAGCGTGTACTTCGCTGTCGGGCGGGCCTTCCTTGAGAGCTGGAGCGTACCGCCACAGCGGCTGAGCGCAGTGGCGTTCGTCGGGGAGCGGTGAATCCGCG
>JADFRV010000168.1 GCA_022561095.1 Chloroflexota bacterium
GATCTCGCGTTGCCTGCCGTCGGGCCGACGCTCAAGCCACACCCCCTTACTTCTCGTGCATTGCGAGTCTCTATAGTTTACGCATTACGCGTAAAATGTCAAGGGTTAGGGAGGGTAATCTCCGGCTGGCCCAGGGAGGCCCTCCCTTATCTGTTGATTGGGCCTACGGGCGCGGATATAATACGTTGACGGCTCTGGGAGCTTGCGAGGAAGTTGATCTAGCGTTGGACTTCAATACAATCCAGATGAGGGAGATACTGGTGCCGGTGGATGGCTCCCAAGCCAGTATGGACGCATTGGCTCTGGCCTGCTTCCTGGCTAAGCACAACAAGGGGACGGTTTACGCGGTGTACGTGGTAGAGGTGGCGAGGACGCTGCCGTTTGATGCCGACCTCAGCGCTGAATGCGAGGAAGGCGAGGGGATCCTGGCGCGAGCGGAGCAGGTGGCCGACTCCTTGAACTTCGAGATCACGACTGAGCTCCTGCAGGCCCGCGACGCTGGGCACGCCATAGTGGACGAGGCTATCGAACGGGACGTAGATGGCATCCTGGCCGGCATGGAATACAAGCGGCCCCTGGGCGAGTTCCAGATGGGGACAACCGTGCAGTACATACTGAGGAACGCCCACTGCCAGGTGATCATCTGCCGGTCTGCGGCCGAGAGTTCCAGCAAGTGAAGGTCGTGATCATGGGCTGCGGTCGTGTGGGAGCGGAGCTTGCATCCATGCTAGATCGGGAAGGCCAGGAGGTAACCATCCTTGACCTAGACCCGGACGCCTTTCGACGCCTTCCAGCGGATTTCGGGGGGCAGCGCCACGTGGGTAACGGCATCGATCAGGAGGTGCTGTCCCGAATAGGCGTTGGCGAAGCGGACGCCTTCGTTGTGGTCACTCAGGGCGACAACCGCAACGTGATGGCGGCCCAGATGGCGAAGCATATCTTCGGCGTGCCGCGTGTGGTCTGCCGAATATACGATCCTATCAGGGAAGAGCTGTATCACAAGCTGGGCCTTGAGACTATTAGCCCTACCAAGGTGGGGGCGCGTCTGCTTAAGGAGGCGCTGGAGCGGGAGCCGGCGAGCCGCGGGAGCAGCGATTAGATGTACATCATCGTGGTGGGCGGCGGCAAGGTGGGATACTACCTGGCCAAGGAGTTGGTCGAGGAGGGCCACGAGGTGCTGGTCATCGAGAAGGACAGCGTCAAGGCGGAACGCATCGCCGAGGAGCTGGGTGACATCTCCCTGTGGGGTGACGGCTGCGAGGCGTCCACCATGGAGATGGCCGGCTTCGGGCGCGCGGATATGGTTATCGCCGTCACAGGAGACGATGAGGATAATCTCGTCGCCTGCCAGGTAGCGAAGGCGAAGTTCAATGTCCCGCGCGCGGTGGCCCGTATCAATAACCCGAAGAACGAAGAGATCTTCAAGAAGCTGGGCATCGATACCACCGTCAGCGCTACCGCCGCCATCCTCGCCCAGATCGAGCAGGAGATCCCTACGCATCCGCTCGTACCGTTGCTAACGCTTAAGGGCGGCGGCCTCGAGATCGTCGAGGTGAAGGTGCCGGCGAACGCGGCCGTAGTCGGTAGGCGCATCGACGATATCTTTCTGCCTCCGCAGTCGATCGTCGCCCTGGTCATCGACGAAGAGGGCGAACCGAGGGTTCCAAACGCCGACACGGTTGTGCAGGGGGGCGACGAAGTAGTAGCGGTAACGCGGACGGAGAACGAAGACGCACTTCGGTCAGCCTTCACCTCCGCTGCAGCCGGCGGGCCTAAACGGTCGAAAGACAAGAAGAGATGAGCCGCCGCCTCGCCTTCCTGGGTCCACCCGGGACGTTCAGCGAGGAGGCTGCCCTGCGCTACGAACCCGAAGCTCAACTCGTCCCCTTCGTCAGCATCAGCGCTGTGGCCGCCGCTCTCGACTCCGGGATGGCGGATGAAGGGGTTGTACCTATCGAGAACAGCCTGGAGGGCTCGGTCACCGAGACGCTGGACGTCCTTATCCAGAACGCGCGGCTGTCGCTGCGTAACGAGATTGTGCTGCCGATCGAGCACTTGCTGCTGGCAGGGCCGGGCACCAAGGCCAGCGATGTGAAGGTCATCTCCTCTATCCCACAGGCGCTGGCCCAGTGCCGTGGATTCATAGAGCGGTGTTTTCCCAAGGCGGCGCTGGAGGCGGCGCTGTCTACCGCAGCGGCGGTTGAGGAGGTGATGGGCCGGAAGGGCGCAGCGGCTATCGGCAACCGGCGGGCGGCGGAGCTGTATGGAGCGGAGGTGCTGTCGGAGGGTATTCAGGATCGAAGCTCTAACCTCACACGGTTCGTCGTGCTGTCAGACGAGGACCATCCGCCCACCGGCGACGACAAGACGTCGCTGGCGTTCGCCTTCGCCGTGGAGGACCGGTCGGGGCTGCTGGTGTCGGCTCTGGAGGAGTTCTCCAAACGCGGCATCAACCTCTCGAAGATCGAATCGCGGCCTAGCAAGGAGCGGTTGGGCGTCTACATCTTCCTGGCCGACGCGGACGGCCACCGCACTGAGCAGCCGCTGGCGGAGTGTCTGGAGCGAGTGCGGGAGAAGTGCTCATTCTTCCGTGTGCTGGGCTCCTACCCCCGTTATCGGGAAGCTCAGTAGGAGGCGGCGATGCCGGAGATCCCTGACCTGGAGGGCTATCGCGCCTACTTCAACGAGCGGCTGCCCGGAGCGCGCGTCTCGCAGGCGCAGGTGACGATCCCGATAGTGGTGCGTGCGCCAAAGGAGCAGTTCGCGGAGGCGCTTACCGGCGAGACTCTGGGCGAGGTGCGCAGGCAGGGCAAGTATCTGCTGTTCCCCTTCCGCAGTGGCCGGCTCATGGTGGTGCACGCCATGCTCACCGGCCGCTTCCAGTACTGCGATCCGGGTACGAAACGACGCGCCAGGACAGCGTTTGTGCTGGCGCTGGACAATGCTATGGAGCTGCGCTACTTTGACCAGCGCTTGATGGGGAAGGTGTATCTGGTCCGTGAGGAGGGTGAGCTGCCGGCGGCGGTACCACGCTGGTCGGAGATGGGGCCGGATGTCATGAGCCGGGAGCTCACGGAAGAGCTGTTCGTGCAGCGGCTAAAGAAGTATCGCGGCCAGATCAAGAACGTTCTGACCAAGGAGCAGTGCCTGGCGGGTATCGGCAACGCCTACGCCGATGAGGTGCTCTGGGAAGCGGGCATCCATCCCTATCGCAAGCGGGTTGAGCTCACCGACGAGGCGCTGGGCGGGCTGTTTCGGGCGGTGCGGGCGGTGATGGAGTGGGCGACGCCCATAGTCAGGCAGCGGATGGAGGCCGATGGGCTGCCGGACGGCCACTACCGCGACCACCTGAGGGTGCATCGCAAGGGCGGCGAGCCTTGCCCCCGCTGCGGTTCGCGCATCTCGGAGATCACGGCGGGGCAGCGGATCACGAACTTCTGTCGCAGGTGTCAGGGTAGTCCCTAAGCGCGCTGGGATGAGGATTAGTCTTCGGTGACGAGGTAGAACTCTTCGCGGGGGGCGCCGCAGTCGGGGCAGCGGTCGGGCGGGCCCTCGGCACGCGGCCGCTGGTAGCCGCAGTTGCTGCATTGCCAGATCAGCTCGGTGGCGGCTGTGCGGACCTCCGGCGGCAGGATCTCCGGCTCATCCTGCTGTTCGGCCATGGCAGGCGGATTGTAGCAGATGTCCTGCGTGCAAGGATACGGCTCGAATCCAAGCTGTGAGGGGGTATGGTAACGCCGGGCGGTGCCCTGCGCGAGTGTGGGCTAGGCGAACCCCTCGTCTGCCTCCCAGCCGGGGACGAATTTGCGCCACTCAACCTGGTCTTCCAGGTAGGGGTAGAAGGTTCTAAAGAAACTGAAGGGCGGTGGGAACGGGTCGCGGATGAGGTGCATGTGCGCCTCCTGGGGAGTGCGGCCGGCCTTGCGATGGTTGCAGGCTTTGCAGGCGGCTACGACGTTCTGCCAGATATGGCCGCCGCCCCGGTGACGGGGCAGCACGTGGTCTAGCGTCAGGTCCTTGGTGTGCTTGCCACAGTACTGGCAGGTGAAGCGGTCCCGCAGGAAAACGTCACGTCGGGTGAGGCGGCCCTGAGGTCTGGGCCGGCGGATGAGGTAGATGAGGCGAATGATGGAAGGGATGATGTAGAGGGTGGTTGGGCTATGGAGGTAACCTCGGCCGTTCTCCAGGATCTCCGCTTTGCCCCTATCGACGAGCACGAATGCGCGCCGAGCGGTGCAGACGTTCAGCGGTTCGTAGTTCTGGTTGAGGACCAGTACCGGGATGGTGGTAATTGCCATTTTGAGGTCACCGAGCCCAATGGTAGCAGATAGGTGCGAAACCGCGCAATGCTACCGTTTTGGCTAGGCGACGAAGACGTCGACGGCCCGCTCGAACTCGTTGGGGAGAACGAGCAGAAGCAGGGGGGCCGCGTCCAGGAACACGGAGGCGAGGGCCGAGCCGTCGATGTCGCTTTTCAGACCCAACCGAGGGAAGGTCACGAGCAGGATCAGAAGCACCTCGACCACGACCAGCCCCTTGATGAGCCCGAACAGGGCGCCGCCCGCGTGATCCGCCCAGCCCAGGAACAGAAGAGCGGCTGCCTGCTTGAGCATGACGGCGACTAGCTGACCGGCGAGGTATACGGCGCCCAGAAGGACGAGGAAGCCGACGACCAGCGCTGTCTTTTCGTCATCGATGAAAGTGAGGACATCACGGGCCAGGTCATCGTAGAATATCCCCGCGATGACGACGCCCACTACCACGCTGACGAGCGTCACTACCTCGCGGATGAGGCCTGCCCGGAAGGCGGTGCTCGCGAAGAAGGCGATGACGAGAACGATTACGATATCGAGCCAGTTC
>JADFRV010000169.1 GCA_022561095.1 Chloroflexota bacterium
GCATTGAGCCTTTATAGTATTGACAATATATCGAGTATACCTTAGAGTCATAGGCAAACAGTCGCTGTTGCCTTAATCCGCAAGGAAAATAATTATGGACATTGATTCTATCGACGCCAAGATTTTGGAGGCCCTCCAGCGTGACGGCCGCGCCTCTCATTCCGCCATAGCTGAGCAGGTTGGCCTCAGCCAGCCCAGCGTTCACGAGCGAATCAAGAAGCTGGAGCAGCGCGGCGTTATCAGGGGCTACACCACCATCGTTGACCCGGAGGCGCTCGATCTCGGCGTGCTTGCCTTCATATCGGCCCGCTTCAACCGTTACGAGACCGAGGACGTGGCCAGCGCATTGATGGAGATCCCCAACGTCCTTGAGGTACATCACATCGCCGGCGAGGATTGCCTGATGGTTAAGGTGCGCTGCCATGCGCCTGCCGAGCTGGAACACATCCTCGAGCGTATCTGGAAGAGCGGACCCATCTCCGGCACCAAGACCACCATCGCCTTCGCCTCCTACAAGGAGACGTCGGTGCTGCCCGTTAAAGGCAGCCTACCGGAAGCCGAGGCGGTCAGTGTTTGATGTGGCGCCTGGCAAGGAGGAGGAGTTCCGCTACCTTGAGCGCGCTCTGGCCCTCAGTGACTGGCTCGACCGGCTGATAGAGGCGACGGAGCCGCCGGGCCAGTCGGAGCCCGTACCCGTCCTCACCGCCGCCCCCAACCTTGTGTCGGTGAGCTCACGGCAGCGCGATAGTGGGAGGGACATAATGTGGGATCGGATTTACGTAGACGATAGACTGCGGAAATTGGAGCAGGAACAGCTGGCCGGGCGCGCCTTCGTGGCCGAGCGTCAGCGGGAGGCCGGCGCCATCGTCCGCGCCGCCAAGGCCGCGGGTCGCCCTCGCGGCTTGAGGGCCGGCTTCGCGTCTCGCCTGGCGCGCATCGCCCTCATCCTTCACCGCGAGGCGGCAACCGATGCCGCCCTGCAGCCGCGGGTCGAGAGCCCGCGCTAGTCCGCCTCCACTATCCGGAACACCGGGTGCTGCGCCGCAATCGCCTCAAACTCTCCGATCTCCGCCTTCGGGTCCACCCCGAAGTGCCGGCGAGTCACCATCTTCGTCTTGGCCAGGTACGCCTTGATGATCGGCGCCCTCCCCTCGGCCAGCACCTCCTCAAGCCGTACCTTGCGGCCTCCCCGGCGGCGGATGACGGCCTCGCCGCCGGCGGACCGCACGTTTCGCACCCACTCCGACTCACCCCGCGGCGAGACCAGATAGCGCTCCTCGTCCTGCTCCACCCAGGTCACTACGTTGGAGCGGATCATGCCGGAGCGGCGGCCCTTCACCTCCAGCGTAATCGTGTCCGAGGGCATCAGCCCGCGGGAGGCCAGCCAGCCCATGAGCCGGTTGAACGCCTGCCTCAGCTTCGTCGGCCTATGGTTGACCTCAGCCCTCCTTACGTTCTCGGTTCTGGGTTCTGCTCCGTCGGCGCTACGTCCTTTACCCGCAGCTCCAGCCCGTTGCCCCTGCGATCCGCCGCCAGCGAGTAGACGACGTCCAGCCGCTGCCCCTCCCGCACCCCCGCCTCACCCAGGCCAAACGCGATCGCCGGCCAGGTGACGCCTCCGCCCGCACCGTACTGATCGCGCAGCTTCAGCCGTAAGTGCTTCCCGTCGCTCCCGATGATGCGACACTCGGCCACCTCCACGCCGCGGCTGAGGAACGTCGGCTCCGGGTTGCCCTGGCCGAACGGGCCCATCTGGGAGAGCAACCGGATCTCCTTCCCCCTCAGGGCACCCAGCGGCAGCGCCGCGTCGATGTCGATGACCGGCACCAGCTCCACGCCTGCCAGCGCCTCCTCGGCGGCGCGCAGGAGCCCCTCCTTCAGCGGCGGCAGGTTCTCGTTGCGGGCCGTGAACCCGGCCGCCGCGCGGTGACCCCCGAACCGCTCCAGCAGCTCCGCGCAGCCCCGCAGCGCCCCCGTAATGTCGAACTCAGGGATGCTCCGACAGCTCGCGCGGCTCGTCTCCGACTGACGCTCGTACACCACCGCCGGCCGGTGCCGCTCCTCGGCCAGCCGGCCCGCCACCAGCCCCACTATCCCCGATGGTATATCCTCGTGCCCCAGGAAGAGCAGCGGCGCGGCGGCGTCCTCCTCCGCCAGCAGCTCGGCCGCCAGCTCAAGCGCCGCCGCCGTCCGCTCCTGACGCTCCCGGTTGAGCGCCGTCAGCTCCTCCGCTCTGCGGAGCGCCTCCCCCTCATCCCGCTCCAGCAGCAGCTCCAGCGCCAGCCGCGCGTGCCTGAGCCGGCCCGCCGCATTCAGGCGCGGCGCCAGCCCGTACCCGATCGACTCCGCGTCCACCCGCGCCGCATTGATGCCGGACGCCTCCATCAGTGCTCGCAGCCCTGGCCGCTCGCTGCGGCCCAGCGCCGCTAGGCCGCGCTTCAGAAGCCAGCGGTTTTCGTTCAGCAGGGGCGCTACGTCCGCCACCGTCCCCAGCGCCACCAGGTCCAGCTGGCGATCACCGTCCCAGCTCCGCCCCATCGACTCGTGCAGCGCCCCCATCAGCTTGTAGGCGAGCCCAACCGACGCCAGCTCCGATTCCGGATAGCGCGAATCGGGCCGCTTGGGGTTCACCAGCGCCGTCGCCGCGGGCAGCTCCGGCGGCACCGAGTGGTGGTCCACGATCAGCACGTCCATCCCCAGCTCGCGCGCGTGCGCCACCTCGGCGATGGAGCTGGTGCCGCAGTCCGCCGTCACCAGGAGGGTGGCGCCGTCATCCCGCAGCCGGTCCAGGGCGCCGCAGTTGAGGCCGTACCCCTCGCTGAACCGGTCCGGGATGTAGGCGAAGGCGTCTCCGCCCAGGGCGGACAGCCCCTCCACCAGCAGCGCCGAGGCCGTCACCCCGTCCACGTCGAAGTCGCCGTACACGGCGATCCTCTCGCCGGAGCGCACCGCCTCCTCCAGCCGCGATAGCGCCACCTCGATATCCGGCAACAGCATCGGGTCGTACTCTGCGGGCGGCCCCTCCATGAACCGCTGCGCCTCCGCCGCCGTCCGCAGCCCCCGATGCCACAGCAGGTGCCGCATCAGCGTGGGGTAGGGCGCGCCCTCCAGCGCCCCCTCCGGGAACCGCCCCCGCAGCCGCCAGCGCCTACCGGTCGCGGTCATTCTCGCCCTAGCCGGAACGTGCTCACGATCTCCACTGGCACTTCTCGCCCGGCCTCAGCTAGCCTCAGCTTCACGGCGCCGAACCACTCCTTCGTTGTCCGCGAATTCCAAAACATGAAGGGGAACGGCCCTCGCCCGAGGTGATACGCGTAGCGGATATCATCATGAGTCACTTCCAACCCCCACCGTCCAAGCCCGCCCGTCAGTAGCCGCATGCGTTCGATGCTCAACAAATCCGTTTCCACAACGCCCGGCAACCGACGTGGCAGCAGATGCTCGATTGCGAGGACCCGGCGCTTAATCCAGATCAGCCGCCGCCCTGTCAGGAAGGCGCGGCCGTATCCAGCCCTGCCAAACAGTGCTTTTGTTTTACTTTGGAACAGTCTGCACTCGGCGTCCAACAGAATCTCTTCGTCGCTGGCCAGCATCTTTTCACACTACTGCCTCAGCCGGTCCGTCGACATCCGTTTATCCGCTCCCTATCCTTTGACCTCTGTCCACCGTCCACTATCCACTGTTCACTGTCCCCTATCCCCGCAGCTCCTTCATCGCCCGCGGCAGCGCCGGCAGCAGATCCGAAGCCACCATCCCCGCGCTGCCCAGCTCCTCCCGCACCCGCTCCGCCGCCAGCCCGTGCAGGTACACCCCCAGGCTCGCCGCCTCGTAAGGCTGCAGCCCTTGTGCCAGCAGCCCCACGATCACCCCCGCCAGAACGTCGCCCGTGCCCCCGGAGGCCAGCCCCGGGTTCGCGAACGGGCTCAGCCGCGCCCGGCCATCGGCTGAGGCGACCACCGTGTTCGCCCCCTTGAGCACCACCGTCACCCCCCACTCCCCCGCGCACTTCCGCGCCACCGCCAGCCGGTCCGACTGTATCTCCTCCATCGATAGCCCCGTCAGCCGCGACAGCTCGCCCGGGTGCGGCGTTACCACCGTCGGCACCGCCAGCTCCTTCCACCAGCCCTCTATCTTCGACAGGTTGTTCAGCCCGTCCGCGTCTATCACCACACCGCGTAAGCCCTGTCCTGTCCGCTTTCCGGACTCCGATGCTCCGCTCGGAGAGCCTGTCCTGAGCGTAGTCGAAGGGCCGTCCGCCTTAAGCAGCGGCAGCAGCGAGTGCATGAACGCCTGGACATACCCCTTCTGGCCCAGGCCGGGCCCCACCAGCAGCGAGTCGTATCCCCGCGCCAGCGCCTGACCCACCGCGTGCGCCCCCTCGGCGGTGAGGTAGCCCTCATCGTCCGGCAACGGCTCGAACGTCGCCTCGGTCAGCTTGGCGGCGAAAATCGGATATAGCGATGAAGCGCAGGCTAGAGTCACCAGCCCCGCCCCGGCGCGCAGGCCGCCCATGCATGCCAGGTAAGCGGCGCCCACGTAACGCGGCGAGCCCGCCACCACCAGCGCCCGCCCGAACGTCCCCTTGTGCGCCCCCGCTGGCCGCTCCGGCAGAGCCGAACGCGCCCAGCGGGCCGTCATCAGCTCCGTCCACCTCTCAGACTCCGCGCTCTTCGCTATGCCGATATCTACCACCTCCACCCGCCCGGCGAGCTGAGCCCCCGGCAGGACATGCAGCCCCACCTTGCTCCAGCCTAGAGCCACCGTCGCGTCGGCGGCCACGCAGCGAGGATCGGCGGTGCCGGTGTCAGCATTCAGCCCCGTCGGCACGTCCACCGCCAGCAGC
>JADFRV010000170.1 GCA_022561095.1 Chloroflexota bacterium
TCCGTGAGTCGATCTCCCCCTGGCTGGTGGCGTCGTTATCGATCACCATGATGCGGGAACGGGCCGGCATTGAGGCAACCTACCTTCCATGACTCGGTCTGGCTATATAAAGACAACAATCGAGAAATCGAACCGTTACAATAGAAATTCATATGTCAACTACCCGTTTCCGTGCGGGAGGGGGCAGCGGCGACAACGACCTATCCGCTGTGCTAAATTGACACTCGCGCCCCGATAGCCTTCGGAGGAGGACATGCCTGATAGCCCAAACTACGAGACGATACTGTACGAGCGGCGCGGCCGTGTCGGCCTGATCACTCTCAACCGGCCGGAGAAGCTCAACGCCTGGAATCCCCGGATGGAGGGCGAGTTCATCGACGCCGTGAACGGCGCCTCGACCGACCGTGAGGTGGGGGCGCTGGTGGTGACGGGCGCGGGCCGGGCGTTCTGCGCCGGCGGCGACATCAGCGGCTGGTCGGACGAGATATCGAGTCGGGGTGAGCGGCGGCCTACGACGCCCCTGCTGAACCGCGAAGGGAGCCCTGAAGTGCCGATAGCGCTGAGGCGGGGCAAGCCGATCATCGCCGCCATCAACGGCCCGGCGA
Source organism: Chloroflexota bacterium (assembly GCA_022561095.1). GTDB lineage: Bacteria > Chloroflexota > Dehalococcoidia > SM23-28-2 > RBG-16-64-32 > JADFNQ01. Next base: position 606 of record JADFRV010000170.1, read on the forward strand.
TCGGCATCGGCCTGACGATGCCGCTCGCCTGCGACATCCGTATCGCCTCGGATAAGGCGACGTTCTCCGCCCGCTTCGTGAAGGTGGGGCTGACGCCGGAGTGCGGCAGCACTCGCTACCTGCCGGCGGTGGTCGGCCTGGGCAACGCCTTGTTCCTGGCCCTGACCGGGCGCATCGTCGATGCGAATGAGGCAGGGGAGAGGGGGTTGGTGGACCGGGTGGTGCCTCACGAGAAGCTGATGGAGGAAGCGATGGCGCTGGCGGAGGAGATCGCCGCCAACCCCGGCGACGCCGTCTGGGCCGCCAAGCGGATGCTTCACGAGAACGCCGCGGAGGATGATCTCCGGCGCGTGGTGACGCAGGAGGGGTTCGCTATCCGGGAGATGCGCCGGACGCCGGACCACGCTGAGGCGGTGCAGGCGTTCATGGAGAAGCGGGAGCCTCACTTTAATGACTGACCGCTGGGGCATTACGTTTCCCCTGGAGGGCGTGCCGCTCCTGGAACACCGTGAGGTGCTCCAGGAGGCGGAGCGACTGGGGTACACGGACGCCTGGACGGCGGAGGTGGACGGTACAGACGCCTTTGTACCGCTGGCGCTGGCGGCGTCCTGGACGAGCGAACTGCGGCTGGGCTGCGCCATCGCCAACGTGTTCACGCGGGGGCCGGCGCTGCTGGCGATGGAGGCGGCCGCCGTGGCGGAGGCGGCGCCGGGCCGGTTCTGCCTGGGGATAGGAACAAGCTCGCCCGCGATCGTCGAGAGGTGGAACGGGGTGCCTCTGCGCCGTCCCCTTGGCCGGATGCGGGAGACGCTGGAGTTCCTGAGGCAGGCGTTCGCCGGCGAGAAGGTATCGGTGGAGGGGGAGTCGCTCAAGACGCGCGGCTTCCGGCTCTCGCGTCGGCCGACGCAGCCGCCGCCGATTTTTGTGGGAGCGCTGCGGGAGAGGATGCTGGCGCTGGCGGGGAGCAAGGCGGATGGCGTCATTATCAACTGGCTTGCCCCCGGCGACGTGCCGAAGGTAGTCGGTGTGGCGAAGGAGGCGGCCCGGGCCGCGGGCAAAGACCCGGAAGCGCTGGAGATCGCCTGTCGCATCTTCGTTGTGACGGCCGCCGACGAGGCGACGGCGCGGGGGCTGGCCAGGTTCATGATCACCGCTTACCTGACGACGCCTGTTTACGCCGCCTTCCACGAATGGCTGGGTCGGGGCGAACTGCTGCGGCCGATGGCCGAGGCCTGGCGGGCCGGCGACCGGCAGGAAGCGCTGAAGCTGGTGCCCGACGAGGTGATCGACGACGTGCTCGTCTTCGGCGACAAACGGCGGGTTAGGGAGAAGATTGAGGCTTACCGCCAGAACGGGGTCACTCTGCCGATAGTGAACATAGTGCCCGTCTCGCTGGACCCCGCCGAGCGGGCGGCCATGAGCCTGGCCGCGTTCAGGGAGCTTACGGCACCGTAAAGGAGAGGCCGGAAAGGAGTCCAGCTATGCCCGACTTCACAATCACGCCCGAAGTCAGGGGGATGCGACAGAAGGTCGCCGCCTTCATGGACGAGCACATCTACCCGAACGAGCAGTTCCTGGCCGATGGCGGGGACGATCGCGAGTCGCTGATGAAGGAGCTGCAGGGCAAGACGAAGAAGATGGGGATGTGGGCGCCCCACCTGCCCGCCGAGGCGGGGGGGATGGGCATAGGGTTCATGCCCTACGTCTACATCAACGAGATCCTGGGTCGCAGCCCATTCGCGCCGCGGGCGTTCGGGGCGCAGGCGCCGGACTCCGGCAACGCGGAGATCCTGTGGCAGTTCGGCACGGAGGAGCAGAAGAAGCGCTGGCTGAAGCCGCTGGTGGCAGGCGATATCCGTTCCTGCTTCTCGATGACGGAACCCGAGGTGGCGGGCTCGGACCCCACGCTGCTGCAGACGAAGGCCGTCCGCGACGGTGACGAGTGGGTGATCAATGGCCATAAGTGGTTCACCAGCGGCGCCATGGGCGCCTCCTTCGCCATCCTCATGTGCGTCACCGAGCCGGAGGCGCAGACCTACCGGCGGATGAGCCAGATCATCGTGCCCACGGACACGCCGGGGTTCGAGATCGTGCGCAGCGTGCCGGTGATGGGGGAGACGGCGGGCAACCACTGCGAGATCCGCTACGAGGACTGCCGCGTCCCCGTGACGCACACGCTGGGCAACGCGGGCGACGGGTTCATGATCGCGCAGAAGCGGCTGGGGCCGGGCCGCATCCACCACTGCATGCGCTGGCTGGGGCAGATGCAGCGGGCGCTGGACCTGATGTGCCGGCGGGCGCTGGACAGGGTCGCCTTCGGCAGCACGCTGGCCCAGAAGCAGACGGTGCAGAACTGGATCGCCGACTCCGTGGCCGAGATACAGGCGGCGCGGCTGCTCACGCTGCACGCCGCCCACAAGATAGACCAGGGCGACGAGGCGCGGGTGGAGATATCGCTGATCAAGTTCTGGGGGTCGCGGATACTGATCGACGTGATCGACCGGGCGATCCAGGTGCACGGGGCGCTGGGCGTCTCCGGCGACACGCCGTTGGAGTCGATGTACCGCGCGGCCCGCGCCGGCCGCATCTACGACGGGCCGGACGAGGTGCACCGGATGGTGGTGGCGCGGCGGGTGCTGCGGGCCTACAGCGACGGCGACGGCTGGGAGTTCGAGTAGGCGTAAATCCGATGTAGGCGGGGGTCCTGAGACCCCGACCTACATGGTGGGGGCGAGGCTCTACGCGGCCATATGGTGGATGGTGTAGGATAGGGCCACTATGGAGCCGCAGATCCGCTTCTGCACCAGCGCCGACGGGACGCGCATCGCCTACTCCACCGTGGGCGAGGGGCCGCCGCTCGTGCTCGTACCGTCGTGGGGCGAGAACCTAGAGCTGGACTGGCAGCACCCCGAAGCCCGGGCCTTCCTGGAGAGTCTGGGCCGGGGGCGCCTGCTTGTCGGCTTTGATCGCCGCGGGCTGGCCGCTTCCCAGCGAGAGGTGGATGACCTGTCACTGGAGGCCCAGGTCGCCGATGTGGAGGCTCTGGTTGATCGCCTTCAACTGGACCGGTTCGACCTGTGGGGAGGACTCGACGGCGCACCGGTCGCTGTCGCTTACGCCGCGCAGCATCCCGAGCGAACCTCGCGGCTTGTGCTCTGGCAGGCGTATCCGTACGGAGTCGAGATCGCTAGGCCGGGGACCATCAGGGGCTTGACGGAGCTCATCCGCGGTAGCTGGAGCCTGGCTCGGAGGACCCTCGCGGACGTCGTTTTCCCCAGCGGGCCGACTGAGCTGCAGCGGTGGTGGGCCAATGTCTGTCGACAATCCGTATCGCCGGAACTAGCAGAGAGGTACATTGAATTCTACGCGACCGTCGATGTGCGGCCGTTCCTGCCCCAGGTGAAAGCGCCCACCTTGGTCCTTCATCGGCGCGGCGACCGAAACGTGGGGATCGCTTTCGGTCGGGCAGCCGCTGCGCTCATCCCCGACGCTCGCTTCGTCGCCCTAGACGGCGATATCGGCCACCCACTCTTCGGCGACATCTCGTACGTAGAGATCGTGACGCAGTTCCTGGACGAAGGACGCGCGCAGGAGCCGGCGGCCGAGCCACTCGAAGCGGGCGCGTTCCGCACCGTCCTGTTCACGGACGTGGAGGGGTCCACAGCGCTGACCCAGCGGCTGGGGGACGCCAGGGCGAGGGAGCTGCTGCGGCAGCACGAGCGCACGGTGCGGGAGGCTCTGAGGTCGCACAGGGGCGCGGAGGTGAAGACGATGGGGGACGGGTTCATGGCCTCCTTCACCTCGGCGACGAGGGCGCTGGAGTGCGCCATCGCCATGCAGCGGGCGTTCGCAGAGCGGAACGAGTCGGGTGAGGAGCCGATAATGGTCCGCGTCGGGCTGAACGCCGGAGAGCCGATAGCGGAGGACGACCCAGACGGGCGCAGCGACCTGTTCGGGACGGCGGTGAACATGGCGGCGCGCATCGCGGCGCAGGCGGAGGGGGGCGAGGTGCTGGCCTCGGACGTGGTGCGGCAGCTCGTGGCGGGCAAGCGGTTCCTGTTCGCGGACCGGGGCGAGACGGCGCTGCGGGGGTTCGAGGACCCGGTGCGGCTGTACGAGGTGCGCTGGCGGGAGGAGGGTAGCGTCACTGACTGACCGACGTTTGGAAAGGAGCTAATGATGAGGAATCTCAAGGGCCGCACGGCAATCCTCACGGGCGCCTCGA
>JADFRV010000171.1 GCA_022561095.1 Chloroflexota bacterium
GGTGATCCGTGAGCATCTGCAACGCGTGCCGCCCCTACGGGCACGGCACCATCACGGTCGTGGAACTCAGCACACCGTCCGTGAACGCGCGCAGGATGGCCGCATTGACCGCGTGGTACATTCCGAAATCGTCGGCGTTGAGGATGAGCAGGCGTGCGTCCGGGGGATACCCCAGCAACGCGTTGGCCCGATGATTCGGCATCAGTGACTCCTTTACACGCTCGACCGGCCGCCCCTGGGAACGCGCCGGTCTAACGTCGATGATACAGTCTGTCCGGGCGTGGGGTGCGCCCAACCGCCCACCCCGCAACAACACCCCCGCGGATGTTGGGGAATGGCACTCTCGAGGCGCTGGCTGCGATAGCCGCGATTGTGCGCCTAGGCGGGGCGGGTGTCAACAAGGAGGCGGCCTGCCAGTAGATTGCGCCAATCTCGCGGAATTGATTTAGCGTGTCGGCGAACAGCTGGCGCGCCAGCGATTTAGCGGGTCGTTGAGCAGGCGACGCCAGAGGTCGAAGAATAGGTCGGACGAAGTCGCGCTTCGCACTGTCGACGAGGCGCAGCACGGGGTGGACGCAACCATGGATCGGCGCGCCTGGTGAACCGGTTCGTGGAGGAGGCGAGACGCGTCCTGGCGGACAAGTCGCCGGCGAACATGCTGCTGCTGCGGGGGTTCGCGCGGCGTCCGGACTGGCCCTCGATGGCCGAGGTGTTCAAGCTGCGGCCGGCGGCGGTGGCGCACTACCCGATGTACCGGGGCCTGGCCAAGCTCGTCGGCATGGAGGCGCTGCCCACGGGGCCGGCTCTGGACGACGCCATCGCCACAGTGCGCGAGAACTGGCGTCGCTTCGACTACTTTTTCGTGCATTACAAGTACACCGACACGGCGGGAGAGGACGGCGACTTCGATCGCAAGGTGGCGAAGCTGGAGGAGGCGGACGCGGCGATACCCTCGCTGCTGGCGTTGAAACCGGACGTACTGATGGTAACGGGGGACCACTCGACGCCGGCGGTGCTGGCGGCGCACTCCTGGCACCCGGTGCCGTTTCTGATGCGGGCGCCGTGGACGAGGGCGGACGGGTGCGACGCCTTCAACGAGGTCGCGCTGCAGAAGGGCTCGCTGGGTACGTTCCCGGCGGTGGAGGCGCTGCCCCTGGCGATGGCCCACGCCGGACGGCTCACGAAGTACGGCGCGTAGCGGTTCGCTGCGGATGAACACAGACGGAGACCGGTGTTTCAGCGTTTAGGAGCGTGATGGCTGTGCGGGTACCGGTAGTTGCGGCGAACTGGAAGTGCAATACGCGGCTGGAGAGCGCGATAGCGCTGGCGAAGGGGCTGCGGGAGTCGATAGACGGCGTGGCGGGGGTGGAGAAGGTGGTATGCCCGCCGTTCGTGTATCTGGCCGCGGTGGGGGAGGCGCTGAGGAATTCATCGCTAAGGTTAGGCTCGCAGGACGTACACTGGCAGGACGACGTTGCGGCGACCGGCGAAATCGGCCCGCAGATGGTGGCGGAGCTGGCGCAGTACGCCATCATCGGCCACTCGGAGCGTCGTCACCAGTTCGGTGAGACGGATGAGATGGTGAACCGCAAGGTGAAGGCGGCGCTGGCGGCCGGTCTGCGCCCCATCATGTGCGTGGGCGAGACGCTGGAGGAGCGAGAGGCGGCCAGGACAGAGGAAGTGCTGGTGCGGCAGGTCCGCAGCGGGCTGGAGGGCGTGGACGTCCCCGACGGCTTCATCACGGCCTACGAGCCGGTATGGGCGATCGGCACAGGCCGGGCGGCCACGGCGGAGATCGCGGCGGAGGCGATAGGGGTCATCCGGCGAGAGGTGGCCTCGCTGGCCGGCGCAGGCAAGGCGGAGACGGTGCGCATACTCTACGGCGGCAGCGTGACGCCGGAGAACGCGGCGGAGTTCGTCTCGCTGGAGGGTATCGACGGGGCGCTGGTAGGCGGCGCCAGCCTCAAGGTAGACGCCTTCACGGGGATCGTGACGGAGACGGCGCGCGTCAAGGCGACGGCGCGGTGACGCCAAGGCTCATCGCCATCGTCGGGCCGACGGCGACTGGTAAGACGTCGCTGGCGGTGGAGCTGGCGATAAGGTTCGACGGCGAGATTATCGGCGCCGATTCGCGCCAGGTCTACCGTCGTATGGAGATCGGCACTGCCAAGCCCACCACGGGGGAGCGGTCGCGGGCACGGCACCACTTGATCGACGTCGTAGAGCCGGACGAGCCGTTCAGCCTGGGGCGCTGGCTGGAGCTGGCCCAGGCGGCGCTGGAGGACGTGTGGTCCAGGGGCGGGCAGCCGTTCCTGGTCGGCGGGACGGGGCAGTACGTGTGGGCGCTGCTGGAGGGCTGGCGCGTGCCGCGGGTGCCGCCGCAACCGGAGTTCCGTCGCCGAATGGAGGGCCGCGAGGCCGCTGAGCTGTTCGCGGAGGTGCGTCGCATCGATCCCCAGGCGGCGGAGCGCATCGGCCCATCGAACCGCCGGCGCCTGATCCGGGCGCTGGAGGTGTACGAGGCGACGGGCCGGCCGATCTCCTACTGGCAGGCGAAGGAGCCGCCCGACTTCGAGACGCTGGTCATCGGCCTGCGGCTGCCGCGGGACGAGCTGTATCGCCGCATCGACGGGCGGGTGGAGCGGATGATGACAACGGGGCTGATCGAGGAGGCGCGCCGCCTGTTGGCGATGGGCTACTCGCGGGAGCTGCCTTCGATGTCCGGTATCGGCTACAAGGAGGCGTGCGCCCACCTGGCGGGGGAGATCACCCTGGCGGAGGCGGAGGCGCGCATCAAGACGGAGACGCACCGTCTGGCTCGGCATCAGAACACCTGGTTCAAGGCGGACGACCCGCGCATACGCTGGCTTGACCTGCCTGCCGGCAGGCACGGCGCGGGCGAAGGCGCGCTGGAGGAGGCTGAGCGGTTGGTAGGGGAGTTCCTGGGCAGGGAGGCGGCGGTGCAGTGCGCTTCGTCAAGATGCAGGGCACGGGGAACGACTTCCTGCTGGTCGAGGCGAAGGACGAGCAGCGGGACTGGGGCGCGCTGGCGCGGGCGATGTGCGACCGACACTACGGCGCGGGCGCGGACGGCCTGATGCTGGTGCTGCCCTCGCAGGGGGCGGACGTGCGGATGAGGCTGTTCAACGCCGATGGGTCGGAGGCGGAGGTGAGCGGCAACGGGGTGCGCTGTTTGGTGAAGTACGCCGTGGAGCGGGGCCTGGCGCGGCCGCGGGACGGTCGCGTTCGGGTGGAGGCCGCCTCGGGGGTGCTGGAGGCGGAGGTGATCGGCGATGGGAAACAGGTGGAGAGTGTGCGTCTCTCCATGGGGGCGCCACGGTTCGCCGCGAAAGAGGTGCCGGTGCTGACGGAGATGGAGCCGCCAATCGTGGACATGCCGCTGGACGTGGCAGGCCGGACGCTGGCGGTGACCTGCCTCTCGATGGGCAACCCCCACGCGGTGCTGTTCCTGGACGGGCCGGTAGAGGAGTACCCGCTGGAGGAGGTGGGCCCGGAGGTGGAGCGCCACTCGGCGTTCCCGGCGAGGGTGAACTTCGGGGTGGCGCGGGTGCACGGCCGCGAGCGGATGGAGCTGCGGGTGTGGGAGCGGGGGGTGGGGGAGACGCTGGCCTGCGGGAGCGGCTCCAGCGCGGCGATGGTGGCGGCGCGGCTGAAGGGGCTGGTAGGGGACAGAGTTGACATAACCCAACAAGGCGGGCCGCTGACCGTGGAGTGGGACGGTAGGGGAGAGGTGTACCTGACAGGCGCGGCGGGGTTCGTGTTCGAGGGCGAGTGGCTGGAGGGGTAGGTCCGCTACGCCCGGAGCGCCCGGATAGTGTAGGATAGTGCCGCCATGGAACAGCAGATACGCTTTTGCAGCAGCGCTGACGGGACCCGCATCGCCTACGCGACGGCGGGCCAAGGGCCGCCGCTGGTCAAAGCCGCCAACTGGCTGAATCACCTGGAGTTCGACTGGGAGAGCCCCATCTGGGGGCACCTACTGCGTGGCCTCGCCGAGGATCACCAGTTGGTTCGTTATGACGAACGTGGCACTGGCCTATCTGACCGTGAGGTTGAAGCCATGTCGTTCGAGAGTTGGGTCGGCGACCTAAGCGCGGTGGTGGATGCGGCGGACGTGGATCGCTTCGCCCTTCTGGGGATATCGCAGGGAGGCCCGGTAGCCATCGCCTATGCCGTCCAGAACCCGGAGCGCGTGAGCCATCTAATCCTCTACGGAACGTACGCGCGCTTTCCGCAGAGCCCCGACGCGGAAAAGCAGCGAGAGTACACCGATGCCGTCCTCGTGCTGATGAAGCAGGCCTGGGGACGGAATAACTCAGCCTTCAGGCAGATGTTCACGGCCTACTTCATCCCCGATGGCACCACTGAGCAGATGCGCTGGTTCAACGACCTCGAGCGGGAGTCCGCTTCCCCCGAGAACGCCGCGCGAATTTACAAGGAGTTCAGGAACCTGGACGTCAGCGAACTGGCGCCGAAGGTCACCGCACCCACTCTCGTTCTCCACTGTCGTCGCGACCAGGCTTGCCCCTTTCGCTTCGGACGAGAGCTCGCCTCCCTCATCCCCGGCGCTCGCTTCGTGCCGCTCGAAGGCCGGAACCATCTGATCCTGGAAGATGATCCGGCACGAGACGTGTTCCTGGCGGAGATACGGCGATTCCTAGGGGTGAAATCCGAGGATTCTCCCCTTGGTGAGCGGGCCACCGATGCACGAAAGGCGACACAAGAGTCCGCCCCGACAGGTGAGGGCGGTGGTGCAGCCGACGTGGAGAGGCAGGAGGCACGGTCCTCGATCAGTGA
>JADFRV010000172.1 GCA_022561095.1 Chloroflexota bacterium
TGGGCGGGTTCGCCATCGTGCTGTCCGCGTTGGGCATCGCAGTGGTGCTCGCCACCGTGGCCAGCGACGTTTTCAACAACGCTAAGGAGGCGCGGGACATGGCGGCGGTTGGTTCGTCGCTGCTGGCCCGACAGGGCGACCTGGCGACGTTCCCGCTGTGGGTGCAGCCGTTCAAGTTCGTCGGCGTAGCCCTGCTGGTCGGCGGCATCTTCACGGTGTTCTGGGGGCTGCTGCGCTCCCTGCGGGAGGCGCGCGGGGCGGCGATGGTGGAGAGCATCCCCGTTCTCCTCAAGGGGTCGCCTTCGCGAGAGACGGAGGGGAGCTAGGAGATGGCTATGCGTGAAATGATATTCGGCGGGCGCGCCGTCCTGACAGAGGCGGAGCCCACCGGCATGCAGAAGATGGCAGGCATGGTGTGGGCGCCCATGCTGCTCATGGGGCTGATGATCATCTTCGCCAGCCTCGGCCTCAGCGTGCTGAAGGCGAACTTCGCCTCGGACTACTTCGGCGTGGAGAAGGGGATCCGGGAGGCGGCGGATGCGCCGGCCTACCTGATTGACAAGCGGCAGTTCATCGAGTTTGTAAACGTATGGCTGCCTGGGCTACAGCTGCTGGGGATAGGGTTCATCCTGTCCGCCATCACCTTCTCCCTGGCCAACATCCTGGGCGTATTCCGCGCAGGTGGCGTGCAGATCCAACAGGCGTTCGGCAAGGAGCCCCAGACCCTAACCCCTCCCATCACGGGGATGCTCTTCCCCATGATGATGATGCTGGGGCTCATGATCCTCATCGTGAACCTGATCATCGCCGTGATCATCGGCGCCATCGCCTGGGACGTGTACGGAGAACCGGTGGCCACGATCAACGCCGCGGAGCCCGGTTCGAGCCTGCTGGGGGACCTGGGAACGGTCAACAGCTACAAGATGTGGCTGGAGCCGTTCAAGTTCGTGGGGCTGGCCACTATCCTGGTCGGCATCTCCATGGCGGTGCACACGATCCTGCAGGTGATCCGCTTCCAGGGCCAGCGCATCCGTGAGCTGGCGGCGGGAAGCTAAGGGGGAGTGAGATGGCACAACCAGTTAAGACGGTGGAGCTCAGCGCTCCCGGCATGACGAGTATGCAGAAGATGGCAGGCCGGATGTGGCTACCGGTGTTCGCCATGGGGGCGATGGTGCTGATCGCGTCGCTAGTCATCGGCGCCGTGCAGAGCAGCTTCGCCTCCGACCTGTTCGAGCTGGACAAGGGGGCGCGAAATAGCGTGACCGGCAGCCTGCTGGATAAGCAGCAGTTCATCGAGACGACGAACGTCTGGCTGCCGCGATTCCAACTGCTAGGCATGGGGCTGATGTTCGGCGGGATCACCTTCCTGCTGGCGACGATCCTGGGCAACCTGAGCCTGGCTGGCGCCATGGTTCAGAAGAAGTCCGGCCGGCGGATGCTGGCCCCAAAGCCGCCGTGGTCGGCGCAGCTGTTCCCGATGCTCATGATGATGGGGCTGTTGATCCTCATCGCTGCCCTCGTGGTCAGCATCGTCATCGCCACCATCGCCGGTGACGTGTTCGGCAACTCGATCTCGGAGATCAACGCTGCCGAGTCTGGCTCCAGTCTACTGGGGGACTTCCAGGACGTGCAGACGTTCACCGCCTGGCTGCAGGCGTTCGCCTTCACCGGCCTGGCGGTGGTGCTCTCGGGGATCGTGCTGGCGCTGTACACCATCGCACAGGTGTTGCGGTTCCAGCACACCCGCATCGCCGAGCTGGCGCGGGGCGCGGAATAGCAGTGGGGATGCGACTTTTCGTTCTGGTTTCGCTGGCAGTTGTGGGCGCTTTGCTGGCAGCAGCGTGCGATAACGGACACGGGCGCACAGCAGGTTCGGGACACGTAGTAACTGAACAGAGAGCGTTTACCGATTTTACTGCCCTGGATCTGGAAAATATATTTGATGCTGAAGTAGTCCAGTCGGACTCATTCAATGTTACGATCACCGCGGATGATAACGTACAAGAGCGCGTCAAAGTGTCCAAAGATGGAGAAGTATTGAAGATCCGTCTTGAACGGCGCAGGTTCCATCACATAACCCTGAAAGCCAAGATCACCATGCCCGTTCTGTCTGGACTGGACCTGGACGGATTAAGCCGTGTGACCGTTACAGGATTCAAATCCTCACAGGATCTTCATCTCGACCTCTCAGAAGCGAGCTCTCTAACCGGTGATATGGAAGCGGGCGATGTGGTAATTGAAGCATCGGACGCGAGCGCAGTCACATTAGCAGGCTCTGCCAGCACGTTGACCCTCGACGCATCGGATGCAAGCCGGGTCGACCTGGCTGATTTCCTAGTGAATGAGGCAAGTGTCGAACTCAGCGGATTAAGTCGAGCGACCGTAAGCGCATCAGAAAGACTCGACCCCGTTGATCTGAGTGGCGATTCCAGACTCGAGTATCTGGGTGACCCAACTTTCGGAGTGATCGACACTTCCGGCGACTCAGCGATACACCGAGGAGGAATAACGGGGCGCTAATAAGGGCCAGCAGTAGCTATATAAACATCGAATACTACGGACGCAGTGAGCCACACTCAGAACGGCCAGACCAGGGAGCGAGGCCCCGCATCAGCGAAGAAGACTCGCATAAGCCAAACGACCGCGCGGACAAGCCGCACGAGGTCGTCATCATTGGTGGCGGCTTCGGCGGGCTGAACGCTGCTCTGTCGTTAAGGCGAGCGCCGGTTCGGGTGACGCTGCTCGACCGGCGTAACCATCACCTCTTCCAGCCGCTCCTCTACCAGGTGGCCACCGGCGGGCTTTCCCCCGCTAACATCGCTTCGCCCCTGCGGACGATATTGAAGCGCCAGAAGAACGCGCGGGTGCTGTTCGCGGAGGCGACCGATATCGATGTCGCCAACCGCCGGGTCGTGCTCAGCGACGGCGAGGTTAGCTACGACACGCTTATCGTCGCGACCGGCGCGCACCAGCACTATTTCGGCCACGACGAGTGGGAGAGGGTAGCGCCGGGACTGAAGACGATCGAGGACGCAACCAGGATCCGTCGGCGAGTCCTGGTGGCCTTCGAGGCGGCGGAGCGCGAATCGGACCCCGACGAGCTCCGAGCTTGGCTGACGTTCGTCATCATTGGTGGCGGTCCAACCGGCGTCGAGCTTGCCGGGGCCCTGGCGGAGATCGCCCACGAGACGTTCAAGCGCGACTTCCGCTCCATCAATCCCGCCGAGGCGCAGATCCTGCTACTGCAGCGCCCTGATCGTATATTGCCGACGTATCCGCCGACGCTCTCGGCGAAGGCAGAAGCCTCGCTGGCCCGGCTGGGTGTTACAGTTCGTACCGGCGGCGTCGTCACCGACGTTCGGCCCCACTTTGTGAGCGTGCGCTTCGGCGAGCGAGACGAGTCGATCTATTCGCACACGGTCTTGTGGACGGCCGGCGTCCAGGCCTCGCCGCTGGGACGCAACTTGGCCACGGCGATAGGCGCGGAAGCCGACCGGGCCGGCCGAGTGGTCGTTGAGGCAGACCTGAGCCTGCCAGACCACTCGGAGATCTTCGTAATCGGGGACCTTGCCAGTTTCAGCCATCAGACCGGAGCCCTCTGCCGGGCCTTGCAGCGGTGGCGATGCAGCAGGGGCGATACGTGGGGAATCTCGTAAAACGCCGGCTTCGCGGCCAGAGCCTAAAGCCGTTTCGCTACAAGGATCGTGGCAGCTTGGCTACGATCGGCAGGTCAGCGGCCGTGGCGGATTTCGGTCGGATTCGCCTTACCGGCTGGATAGCCTGGCTGGCCTGGCTCTTCGTCCACTTGATGCTCTTGGTTGGATTCCAGAACCGGCTTCTCGTGCTGGCGCAGTGGGGGTGGAGCTATCTCAGCCGCAATCGATCTGCCCGGCTCATTACCGGGGGAAGCCCGTTGCCACTTCGCGTTCGTCGCTGAACACCGCTGCTGCCGAGTTCAACGTTGCTAGTAGATGAGGGTTGTATCTGCAAGGGAGGGATGACTGATGGACTTCGAACCGGGCTGGGCGATCCTGGCGGGCCTCGTCGGCGGGGCGGTGATGGCGGTCATGCTGTACATGGGCATCCTCATGATGCCTCAGCAGATGAAGATGAACCTGTTCATGATGCTGGGGTCGATGATGCTGCCGGTGGGGGCGGCGGCGTTCGTGATGGGCGCCATGGTGCACGCCGGCATGAGCGTCGTCTTTGGCCTGATCCACGGCGCCGTCTTCGCTGCCCTGGACATAGATTCCGCTGAGGCGGCCTGGGGGCTGCTTTTCGGAGTGGCGCACTGGGCGGTGGTAGGCATGGCGTTGGGGATGGTGCCCATGATGCATCCGCGCATGCGTAGCGGCGAGATCGCCGCGCCGGGCTTCTTTGCCCTGGGGTATCCGCCGATGACGGCGATGGGCTTCCTGATGCTGCACCTCGTCTTCGGCGCGATAGTGGGAGCGCTGTACGGCGCCTGGGCCGGCTAACGGCGGGCCATCTCCTTCGCTTCCGGGGGCATAAGCCTTCGCGGCAGCAGGCCGGTCATGGGCCTGACCCGCGCTTGTTCACGTCAGACAGAATGACGCCGCGGGATTGTCTGGGGAGGCAAACAGCCCCGCGGCGCCTGCCTGCCTGTAGGCAGGCCGATCTGCCCATTGCGGGCAGACCTATCCCCGCCCCTGGCGGGGACGATCGTGCTAGCAGTCAAGCTGCGTTGGTCCTAACCTATGAGACCCTCCTTTCGCTCACGCCCGCCGGAGCGGGCAGGCATGCCTGTCGCCAGACAGGCGCGACTGCTTCGAAGCGCCGGGCTCCACCTTGCCGGA
>JADFRV010000173.1 GCA_022561095.1 Chloroflexota bacterium
AGTCGGGCGTCGAGGTCGTCCGTATGGCCAACATACAGCGAACCGTCAGAGCACTCAAGCATATAAACGTGGAACGGCATGCTCAGGGTTCACACCTTCGGGGCCACGTCACGCATGAAGGCCGTCATCTTCTCGCCGATGGCGTCGGCGTTGGGGGCGATGAAGGTCAGCATCACCATGGAGACGCCGGCGTCCTTGTAGGGGCGTAGCTCTTCGATCGTCTGGGCGGGCTCGCCGCGGCCGATGCCGTCGCCGCGGAGGGTGAGGGCGATGCTATCGGGGTCGCGGCCGTACTCCTTCGCGTACTGCTTGACCTTGGCGTAGCCTTGGCTCAGCATCTCGGGCGTGCCGCCGGCGTGCCAGGCGTCGCCGTACTGGGCGACGCGGCGGAGGGCGCCGTCGGCGAAACCGCCGACCCATATCGGCGGGTGCGGCTTCTGGACTGGCTTGGGGTAGAAGCCCACGTCGCCCAGCTTGTAGTAGCGGCCGTCGAAGCTGGGGTCGTCCTCGGTCCAGCAGCGGCGGATCACCTCCAGGTACTCGGCCATGCGGGGGCCGTGGTTGGCGAAGGGAACGTTCAGCGCCTCGAACTCCTCCTTCATCCAGCCGGCGCCGGCGCCGAAGATCAGCCGTCCTCCGGAGAGCACGTCCAGCGTGGCGAGCTGCTTCGCCAGAACCAGCGGCTGACGCTGGGTGATGACGAGCACGGAGGTGCCGAGGCGGACGCGCTTGGTGGTTGCGGCCGCGAACAGGAGGGTGGAGACGGGCTCCAGGAAGGGCCACTCGGGCTGGACGCCGTAGCGGCCGCCCGGGTAGGGGGAATCGATCTTGCGAGGCGTAATGATGTGGTCGCTGACCCAGAGGGAGTGGTAGCCGAGCTCCTCGGCCTTGCGGGCGACTCCGCTGATGGCTTCGGGTGTGGCGAACGGCCCGACGTGGGGCAGGTGGATTCCGAACTCCAAGGTGGCCCTCCTGGCTAGGCGTGACGCGCTTCTAGGTATGGGGGCAATATAGCATGCGGCCGTCGGTGGGCCAACGAGCGGCTATCCGCCGGGACGGGCGAACCCCAGCGCTTCCGCAGCGTCTCGCAGAAGATTGCGGACGCGTATCGCCTCAGTGGCAACGCGCCCCACTCGCTCGCTGATAAGCTCATCTTCGAACCTGATGACAGCCTCGCAGAGCTCCTTGGCCAGCTCCTCGTCCGCTTCACGGAGGGGCGCGTCCACGTTGTGGGTGAAGTTATGGAGCTCGCTATCGTTGTCGTACCAGACCTCCGTGGCCGAATCGAGGTTGCCCACGGAGGTGGCCTCGGCCATCCTGGTAAGCCCGACGTCCTCCGTCTGGAAGCCGAGCTGTGAGATGTCGCTGTCGCCCAGGGGAGGCAGGGGATCGTCGCAGGCGCTGTCCCCGCCCCCGCCGCCGCCGAAGAAGAGGACCGCCGCCACTATGATGCCGCCACCGATGACGGTTACCAGGCCCAGGAACAGTACGATATCGCCGCGCATGCTACTCCCCCTGTGCTTCCAGCGAGTGCTCGGCTCTCAGGAAGTTTATCAGATTCCAGCGGTCTTCTTCAGCGATCTGGTCGCCGAAGGCCGGCATAATGACGTCGAAGCCGGGGCTGATCACGTGGAAGAAGAAGAGATCGGTGTGGAAGGGGACGTGAAGCTTGAAATCGGCCGGCGGGATCGCCAACGTATCGGCCAGGGGGCCGTCGCCGCGGCCGGTGAGGCGGTGACACTGAGCGCAGTTCTGTTCGGAAAGCTCGCGTCCGCGGTTGACCGAGGCCTCAGCCGCCTTCCGGTGCCAGGTGCCCCTTGGCGAATACGCACAGGCGTTCTATTGTTGCCTTGACCGCTGTTTATGCCGAAAGGAGATACGCCCAATGGCGAAGGTTGACCCCGAGACGTCCGCCCTGAAAGAGCAGCTCACCGATGCGCAGGCCGAGATCGACTCCCTGCAGGCCGCCGTGGCCGACGCCGAAGCCCGAGCCGCTACGGAGGCTGACCGTGTGGCCTCTGCCCAGAGCGAGCAGGAGGCCGCCCGGGCCGAGAGCGAGCGGCTTAGCGCCCGTCTGCGCGAGACTGCGCTAAAGTACCGCGAGGCGCGGCTGACCGCCGCACCGCATATCCCGGCCGACCTCGTCACCGGTGAGGAGATGGAGGAGATCGACGAGCAGCTAACGGCTGCGGAGCGGGTGGTGTCGGAGATGCAGGTGCGTATGGAGAAAGAGCGACGGCAGGAGTCGCCGCCCATCCCGGCGGGCTCTCCCGTGCGCCGCACCCCAGACTACTCGGGGCTGCCGGCGGCGGAGAAGATCAAGCTGGGCCTGCAGCATCTGCCGGACTGAGAGGCGAGGAGCAGGGCCGCGCGGCATCCAGGCGCCCTCCGGCCGCGTCTTGCACGCAGCAGCCGTCCTGCTATACTCTGCGGGTGACGGATTTCACATATCCGCCTGCCGGTAGGCGGGGCTGCCCGCTGCCGGTGGTTCTATAGCAGAAGGGCCGCCCGCCAAGGAGGTTCGCTTATGCCCCACATCGTCTGCTGCGTCAAACAGGTGCCGGACCCGGAGGCGCCCGCCTCGCAGTTCAAGGTGGACGAGGCTGCCAAGAAGGTCCTCCCCATCCCCGGCATCCAACCTGTGCCCTCTCAATTTGACACGATCGGAGTTGAGGCCGCCCTACGCGTCAAGGACAAGGTTGCCGATACGACCATTACCATCCTTACGCTGGGCCCAGACGCCTATCGTGACACCATAAAGCACTGTCTGGCTATGGGCGCCGACGAGGGTGTCCATATCAACGACCCGGCCTTAAACGAGGCCGATCACTGGGCTACAGCCGAGATACTGGCCGCCGCCATCAAGAAGATCGAGCCCGTGGACCTCATCATCTGCGGCCGCCAGGCCGTCGACTGGGACATGGGCGTCGTCGGCTCCACCCTGGCTGAACTCATGGGCTTCCCGGTCATCACCATCGCCAAGGAGGTCCAGATGGAGGGCGGCAAGGTGACGGTGGAGC
Source organism: Chloroflexota bacterium (assembly GCA_022561095.1). Classification (GTDB taxonomy): domain Bacteria; phylum Chloroflexota; class Dehalococcoidia; order SM23-28-2; family RBG-16-64-32; genus JADFNQ01. Next base: position 3,021 of record JADFRV010000173.1, read on the forward strand.
GCGTTCTTTTGGACGGCTTCGAGACGGTGGAGGCGCCCACGCCCTGTGTCGTGACCGTATCCAATGAGCTGGGTGAGCCGCGATATCCGCAGCTCCGTCAGATCATGCAGGCCGCCCGCAAGGAGGTGGTCACGATGACCGGCTCCGACCTGGGCATCGACGGGGCGAAGAACCGCATCAACCTGGAGGCGCTGTTCGTCCCCGAGACGGCCGTGGATACGGAGTTCATCGAGGCGGACAGCGCCAAGGAGGCGGGCGAGCAGCTGGCCGTCCGGCTGCGGGAAGCGAAGCTGATCTAAGGGCCGTGGCAAGGGACAAGAGGCCCAACCTGTAGGAGGAACGTATGCCAAGCGGAGTGCTCGTGTTCGGGGAGGCGGTGGAGGGAGGTGGCGGGCTGGCCCCGGTTACCGGAGAGCTGCTGGGTGCGGCCAAGAGCCTGGGCGGGCCGGTGACGTGCGTCCTGCTGGGCGCCGGCGTGGAGGGTCTGGCCAAGGAGTGCGGGGCCTTGGGCGCCGATAAGGTGATCGTCGTTGATGACGAGGTGCTCAAGGACTACCAGGGCGATGCTTACGTGCATGTTGGGGAGCGCATCTGCAAGGAGGCCGATCCGTCGGTCGTCCTCTTCGGCCAGACGACGATCGGCCGGGACATGGCCCCGCGGCTGGCGGCGCGACTGGGCACTGCAGTGGCGATGGACTGCGTGGAGCTGTCGCTGGACGGCGAGAAGCTGCAGGCGAGCAGGTCCTGCTACGGTGGCAGCGCCCGCGCCCGCTACACGATCAACGGCACGCCTCAGATCGCCACGCTACGCGCCAAGGTCTACGACCCGCCGGAGCGTGATGACTCCCGCCAGGCGGAGGTGGCTAAGCAGTCCGCCGACGTGAGCGCGGACGCCATTCGCACCCGCATCGTCAGCCGTCGCAAGGAGGAGGTGGAGGGCGTGCGGCTGGAGGACGCGCCGGTGGTGGTGAGCGGCGGCCGCGGGCTGGGTGGCCCGGAGGGGTTCCAGCCGCTGGAGGAGTTGGCGGGGATCCTGGGCGGCGCCGTGGGAGCCACCCGCGCGGTCTGCGATATGGGCTGGTACCCTGTGGCGGCGCAGGTTGGGCTGACAGGCAAGGTGGTCACGCCGGACCTGTACATCGCCGTTGGCATCTCGGGGGCCAGCCAGCACATGGCCGGCATCTCGCAGGTGAAGAACATCGTCGCTATCAACAAAGACCCGGAGGCGAACATCTTCCAGGCCGCGCGCTTCGGCGTCGTCGGCGACTGGAAGGAAGTGATCCCGGCCTTCACGGAGAAGGTGCGAGAGCTGAAGGCCGGCTGAGAGGGGTCAACGTTCGAGGAGGGGAAAGTTCCAGGGGTTACGGTCCGGGCCGCCTCGCCCGCCGATGAAGAGGCCGTCCTAGCTCTAATCGAGGAGCTGTTCGAGCCGCCGGGCGGCAGGCCGCGAGAGTACTCCCTGGAGCGCGGCCGCGAGGGGTTTCGATACGCGGTGCAGCACCCGGACGCCGACGTACTGCTGGCGCTTGACGGCGATTCCATCGTAGGACTGGCCAGCGTCTACCTTGACCCTCCGTTCATCCGCTTCGGTAAGCGTTGCTGGCTACAGGACCTGGTAGTGTCTTCGTCGCGGCGCAGCCTGGGCATCGGTGCGTTGCTGCTGGACGCCGCTACCGTTTGGGCCCGGAAGCGGGGGTGCACGCACATGGAGCTGGCCTCGGGAGCGGGACGGAAGGACGCGCACCGGTTCTATCGGGCGCAGGGGATGACGGGCGGGATGGT
>JADFRV010000174.1 GCA_022561095.1 Chloroflexota bacterium
CCCGCGTGGGGGACTGCGTTTCGGTTGCCATCGTCATTGTATTCCCTCCCTCTACGAAGCCGGACGCAACGCCCCTGCCTGCCGGTAGGCATGGCGCAGCAGCCTCAAAGGCATGGCCGATACCGTACGCGGCTTTGGCACGGCGCCGGCGCGGTGCTGCGCTGTCGCCCGTTCAGCGGCGGCTGCCAGTTGCACGCGAGCGATCTCCCGCTCGGTCTCCTGGATCTTTGCTCGACCGAGATATTCCATCTCCATTTCGACCTCCTGGTCGCTCACTCCTGTTACGTTCCTTTTTAGCGACTGCGGCCGCAGGAGACTATGACGGGGATCACAGTTGCGCGATTTTTCCCAAAAAGGGCAGACTTACGACACGGGCGCGGCGAAGCGCAGCCGAAAGCCGTCTGGGTCACGGATGATGAAGTCCCGCAGGCCGTACGGACGGTCGCCGATGTCGTGAACGATGGTGACGTCGTTGTCCGTAGCCCGCCGGTACATAGCGTCTACGTCGTCCACCACGATGCGGGTGTCGATCCCGACGCCGCGAGGTGTGGCGAGGCCTTCGCCGCCACGGACGTAAAACCTCTCGTCCGCCAGCATCATGACTGCGTTCCCCACGCCCACGATGGCGAAAGTCGCCCTCTCTCGCCCGCTTACCGTCTCTCGCTCCAGACGTATCAGGTCGAAGCCCAGCTTCTCAGTGTAGAATCGGACGCTCGCCTCCACGTCGGGCACGAACAGCTCGACCGTGATGGCGGCAAGCTCCCGTGGGTCTGGCTGGCTAGAGCTCGCGGGCGTACTCCCCGCAGCGCTGGCGATGCTCGTTCCGCAACCGCTCGAACCGGCGCTCATAGGAGGCCGTGCCGACGTCGCTGACGCTCAGGACGTAGGCGTCCTCATTGTCGTCCGAATAGTAGCGGGGGCGTATGTCCACCCGCCGAAACCCATACTTTTCGTACAGGCGAAGCGCCCCCGCGTTGGAGACGCGACACTCCAGCGTCACCACCTCATGCCCCGCCAGGCGGGCGGTCTCGATGGCGGCGATCAGCAGCAGCTCGCCGACGCCCCGTCGGCGGTGACCGTCACGGACAGCTATCGTGACGATGTGCGCCTCGTCGATCAGCAGCCAGACGCCGACGAAGCCCACGACCAGCTCGTTTCGCTCCTCTGGTGGCGTCTCATCGCCGTCCAGGATGTGGCGCAGCCCGCCCACAAGGCGGCCGAGGCCCGAGGGATGGGGATCGCCTTCTGGGGACGCCCCATTCCGGCTCTCCTCCGCGTCCTGCCGTCGCTGCACCGCCACGAGGTACCGCGCCAGCCGGTTGTGCCGGATCTCCCGCTTGAACGCAGTCGGCGGCCAGATAGTGGGGAACGACTGCTGCTCCACCTCCATCACCTGTGCGATATCGTCCAGGGTCATCGGCCGCACAAGCTGGCGAAGGGGCCTGTCCTGCCTGCCCCCGGACGGGGGCCCGTCTGGGCCCGGCCGGGGAGCCTGTCGAGGGGCGGTGGTCTGCATGTCGGCGGCTATTCTAGCACAGGGCGGGCGTCCGACCAATCCGCGGGCGCTACGCTACCCGCGCCTTTACGTTAGCGTCAGATAGCCCTAGAATTGGCATATCCGCGCCTGCCTACCGGTAGGCAGGCCTGAGCCACGATTTCGCATCTGATGTACGCTTTACGACTGCTCACCTTCCTCCGCCCCTATAAGGGGCGCACGGCTCTCGCCTTCCTCGCCATCGTGGGCGCCGGCGGCTTCCTGCTCGCCATCCCACAGCTCATCCGCTGGGCGATCAACTACGGCCTCGGCGCCAGCGTCGAAGGCGGCGAGATCATCAGCGATGGCAACACCAGCACGCTGATCATCGCCGCCGTAGCCGTAATGGGAGCCGCCCTCCTGCGCGGGGTGTTCGCGTTCTTCCAGACCTACCAGGGGGAGTGGATCTCCCAGCGCGTGGCCTACGACCTGCGCAACCGCATCTACGACCGGCTCCAGCGGCTCTCCTTCGCCTACCACGACCGCCAGCAGACGGGCCAGCTAATGTCCCGCGCCACCCAGGACGTGGAGGCCGTGCGCTGGTTCATCCACATGGGGGTGCTGCGCGCCGGCTACATCTTCCTCATCCTCATAGCGATCCTGATCCTCATGGCGGTCACCAACTGGAAGCTCACCCTCGTCGCCTGGGCCTTCCTGCCCCTCATCGCCTGGCGCTCTACCGTCATGGCCCTCAGCCTGCGGCCGCTGTGGATGAAGATCCAGGAAGGTCTGGCCCGCCTGACCACCGTCCTCCAGGAGGCGTTAACCGGCGCCCGCGTGGTCAAGGCGTTCGCCCGCGAGAAGCACGAAGGGGCCAAGTTCGGCCGCGAGGCCGAGGCGCTGTTCGCCGACTCCTACCGGGGCAGCCGCATCCAGGCCGTCAACTCCCCCATGATGACCGGCCTCTGGCTGGCCGCCATCGGCGCCACCCTCTGGTTCGGCGGTCGCGAAGTGGTCAACGGCAACCTCAACATCGGTGAGCTGACTCTGTTCCTCCTCTACCTCACCATGCTCAACATGCCGGTGCGTATGCTGGGCTGGATCATCATGATCACCTCCCGCGCCCAGGTGTCCGGGCAGCGCATCTTCGAGATTCTCGATGCCGAATCGGCGGTGAAGGAGAAGCCCGGCGCTATTGAGCTAGAGGCCGTGCAGGGTCGCGTCCGCTTCGAGGACGTCTCCTTTGGCTACGACTCCATCAGCCCCGTCCTCAAGGGTGTGAACCTGGAGGCGAAGCCCGGTCAGGTCATCGCCCTCATGGGCCCCACCGGCAGCGGCAAGACCACCGTCGTCAACCTCATGCCCCGCTTCTACGACATCACCTCCGGCACCATCACAATCGACGGCATAGACATCCGCGACGCCACCCTCGCCTCCCTACGGCGGGCCATCGGCACCGTCCAGCAGGACGTGTTCCTCTTCTCTGCCACCATCCGCGACAACATCGCCTACGGCGCCGTGGACGCCAGCCAGGAGCAGATTGAGGCGGCGGCGAAGGCTGCCCACATCCACGACCACATCGCCGCCCTCCCCGACGGCTACGACACCTGGGTCGGCGAGCGCGGAATCACCCTCTCCGGCGGCCAGAAGCAGCGACTCGCCATCGCCCGCACCCTGCTCATGGACCCCCGTATCCTCATCCTGGACGACTCAACCTCCAGCGTGGACACGGAGACGGAGTACCTCATCCAGCAGACGTTGACCGGCCTGATGGAGGGCCGCACCACCTTCGTCATCGCCCAGCGGCTGCGCACCGTGAAGATGGCGGACCAGATCCTGGTGCTCGAGGACGGCGAGATCGTGGAGCGGGGCAACCATACGCAGCTCCTGCGCAGGGGCGGCCTCTACCGCCAGATATACGACCTTGAGCTGCGCGACCAGGAAGAGGCGTTGCCGAGCCCCGCAGGTGAGCAGGTGCCCACCGCGGCGGCGGGGAGTTAGGCATGGCGCACTGGGGCGGATCCATGGCCGGTGGCTGGAGCCATCAGACCTCCGCGACCTCCGCCGGGCGACCCGGTGGCGGCCTGAAGCGCAGCGTCGACGGCTGGGACGACGAGGAGCTGGGCAAGCCGTACGACCACTCCGTCATAGTGCGGCTGCTCCCCTACCTCAAGCCGTACCGAGGGCGGGTGGCGCTGGCCATCCTGGGCCTGCTGGTGTTCGCGGCCGCCTCCAGCTCCCAGCCGTTCCTCATCGCCATCGCCATCGATGAGTTCGTGCCCTCCGGGGACATCGCCGGCCTGAACGCCATCGGCGCCGCCCTCATCGGCCTGGCGCTGCTGAGCTGGGCGGGCCAGTCGCTGCAGCAGATGCAGACCGCCTTCATCGGCCACAACGTCCTGCTCACCCTGCGCACCAGCATGTTCAACCACATCCAGAAGCTCTCCCTCAGCTTCCTGGACCGCACCGAGGTGGGGCGGGTGATGTCCCGCGTCCAGAACGACGTCACCGTCCTCCAGGAGCTGCTCACCACCGGCTTCCTCACCATCCTCGCCGACTTCGCCGGCCTGGGGCTCGTCGTCTTCTTCCTGCTGTACCTGGACGTGGAGCTCGCCCTCATCACCTTCACCGTCATACCCGTCCTCATCCTGGCGATGGCGTTGTGGCAGTCCCGCGCCCGCCGCGCCTTCATACGCGTCCGCCAGGCGATAGCGGTGGTAAACGCCAACCTCCAGGAGAACGTCTCCGGCGTGCGCGTCGTCCAGAGCCTCTCGCGGGAGGGGGAGAACATCCGCCGCTTCGACCAGGTGAACGCCGACAACTGGAGCGCCAACGTGGAGGCCGGCCGGCTGACCGCCGCCGTCATGCCCCTGATGGATCTGATGGTCGCCGCCGCCACCGCCCTCGTCGTCATCTTCGGCGGCATGCGGGTGCTGGACGGCTCCCTGGGCATCGGCGTCGTCATCGCCTTCGCCCTCTTCGTCCAGCGCTTCTTCGACCCCATCCGCGACCTCGTCCTCCAGTACACCCAGCTCCAGCGGGCGATGGCCGGCGGCCAGCGCATCTTCGAAGTCCTCGATACCAAGCCTGAGATCGTCGATGCGCCCGACGCCGTAGAGCTCTCCGACGTCCGCGGCGCCGTGCCCGGCTGGGAGGTCACCTTCGACCACGTCCACTTCCAGTACCTCCCCGACGTTGAGGTCCTGCACGACATCGACCTGCGCGTCCGGCCCGGAGAGACTCTGGCCATCGTCGGCCCCACCGGCGCCGGCAAGAGCACCCTTACCCCCCTCGTCGCCCGCTTCTACGACGTC
>JADFRV010000175.1 GCA_022561095.1 Chloroflexota bacterium
GCGGCGGCGGGCGCGGGATGCGCACCGTATACCGACCGGAGGAGCTGCCAATGGCTCTGGAGGCCGCCAGCAAGGAAGCGGCCTCCGCCTTCGGACATGATGCGCTGTACCTGGAGAAGTTCCTGGAACCGGTTCGTCACATCGAGGTGCAGATCATCGCTGACGGCAGGGGCAACGTCGTCTCCCTAGGCGAGCGCGAATGTTCCATCCAGCGCCGCCATCAGAAGATGATAGAGGAGGCGCCGTCCACAGCGGTTAAGGCGAAGCTACGACGCCAGCTTGAGGAGATGGCGCTGCGCGCGGTCAAGGCCACCGGCTACACCAGCGTCGGCACTCTGGAGTTCCTGGTGGATCGAAAGGGTCAGGCCAATTTCCTCGAGATGAACACTCGCCTCCAAGTAGAGCACCCGGTAACTGAGATGGTTACCGGAGTAGACCTCGTCGCCGATCAGATACTGGTGGCGGCGGGCGAGAAGCTGCCCTATCGGAAGGTCTCCATCCAGGGATGGGCGATCGAGTGCCGTATCGCCGCCGAGGATCCGTTCAACAACTTCCTGCCGTCGGTGGGCACCGTCAGCTTTGTGTCGGTGCCGGGCGGCCCTGGCGTTCGGGTCGACTCGGCACTGTACGACGGGCTGGAGATCAGCTATTACTATGACCCACTTATTGCCAAGCTCTGCACCTGGGGACGCACACGCCTGGAGGCGATTCAGCGGATGCGGCGGGCCCTCCGCGAATTCAAGATCGTGGGTGTCAGCACCAACATTCCCTTCCACCTGCAGGTAATGGAGGACCAACATTTCATCCAGGGCAAGCTGGACACAGCCTTCGTCGAGAGGCGCTTCGAGGGGCGCAGGGAGAACGGCCTGCGCGAAGAGCAGGTGGCGCTGCTGGCGGCGGCGGTGCTGGCCCATCGCAAGGGCGAACGACGGAGCTCGGAGCCGGACCAGCGGCCGCGGGCCGGCGCCTGGCGACTACGCAACCGGCCAGCCCGCTCAGAGGCAGGAGCGAGAGGTTGGCAGAGAAGTATCTAGTACGCCTGGGCCACGAGCTGAAGGAGGTGGAGGTGGATGACGGGTCAGACGGCCTTCGCGTGCGCATCAACGACGAGTGGCATAACGCGCGCCTGGAGCAAGTGGGCCAGTCAGCCTTGTACACATTACTGATTGACGGCCATCCGCATGAGCTTTTCGCGGTGGAGCGAGCCGAGGGATACGACATCGTCATCGGCTGGGATCGCTACTCAGTGGCTGTGAGCACGCAAGATCGCAGGGAGCCGCCCGTGCCGCCCGCCAGCTCCTCGCTGGAGGAGCACCCTGCGGGCGGCTGGATGGTCTTATCGCCCATGACTGGCGTCGTGGTAGACGTCTATGCGAAGGCGGGCGATAAAGTGGAAGAGGGTGACGTGCTGATGGTGATTGAGGCGATGAAGATGAACAACGAGCTACGCGCCCAGAGAGCCGGCACCGTGCGCGAGGTGTATGTGAAGGAGGGGCAACGCGTAGAACCGGGGACGTCGCTTCTGGTTCTGGAGTAGCGTTGAAGGATATATCCGAGTGTGCTATATTGGCCAGTAATCGTGGCTCAGATGTCATTTGAGAGGGGACAAGTATAGTCCGACAACTTCGGATAAACAACTGGATCCGCACCAAAGAGGTCCGTCTCATTGGGGCGAACGATGAGAACCACGGGGTCGTTCCCCTCCAAGAAGCCCTAGGCATCGCCAGAGAGACCGGCCTTGACTTGGTGGAGGTCGACCCGAACGGCTCTCCCCCCGTCTGCCGAGTGCTTGATTACGGTAAGTTCAAATACCAGCAGGCGAAGCGGGAACGAGACGCGCGCAAGCACCAGAAAGGCGGCATGATCCATGAGGTGCGCATGCGCCCAAGGATCGGCCGGGCGGATATGGAGCGCAAGGTGTCGCTGGCCGGGCGGCTTCTCGGTGAAGGGGATAAAGTAAAGCTCGCGGTCATGTTTCGCGGCCGGGAGATGTCTCACCCGGAAATCGGCCGCGAGGTGCTGCAGAGAGCGCTGGATACGTTGAAAGAGACGGCGGTGATGGAAAGGCCTCCTGCCATGGAGGGACGGTTCCTCAGCGTGATTCTGACACCGGCCAAGAAGGCAGTTGCGCCTAAGGAGAAAGAGAAGAAGGAAGCTCCGGTGGAGGAGCAAGTTGGCTAAGTACAAGATAAAGACGCATTCCGGCGCCAAGCGCCGCTTCTACGTCAGCAGCGGCGGCAAGATTACGCATCGCAAGCACCACATCAACAACTTCCGCCGCAAGAAGCGGCCCGCAACCCTGCGGCTATTCAGCCATAAGCTGGGCGTCCCGAAAGCCGAGGCCAAGCGCCTCCGCAAGCTGATGCCCTACCGCACGTAGGAGAGAACACGTTGCCAAGAGCAAGAAGTGGCACCGTCGCCAGGCGCCGCCGCAAGAAAGTAATCGCGCAGGCCAAAGGGCACCGCGCCGGGCGGCACAGCCTGTTCAAACAAGCCAATGAATCCGTCATGCACGCGCTCCAGTACGCCTACGAGCACCGGCGCAACCGCAAGGGCGACTTCCGTCGCCTGTGGATAGCACGCATCAACGCCGCCGCGCGCCTCAACGGCCTCAGCTACTCGAAGCTGATGAGCGGCCTCAAACGGGCGCAGGTGGAGATCGACCGCAAGCTGCTAGCGGACCTAGCGGTACGAGATACCGCCACCTTCACCACGCTGACCGAGACCGCCAAGGCAGCGCTGGCGGGATAGCCGCCTTCCCACACAGCGGTAAGGCATAGCAGCCCTCTGCTCTCAGCCCCGCAGCGTCGCGCCCAATTCCTGTCCCAGGCGGGCGACGATACGCTCACGCTGACGCCGCACCTCCTCATCGGTGAGGGTGTGATCGGCCGCCTGGTAGGAGACTGAGAAGGCGAGCGACTTCTTGCCAGCCGGCACCTGTGAGCCGCTGTAAACATCGAACAGGCGGACCGAGCGCACCAGCGACGACTGCTGGATGATGCCCTGCACTTGCGCCGCCGGGACATCCGCCTCAACGACGACGGCAAGGTCCTCCTCCAGCGAAGGGTACGGGGCCACCGGCTGGTAATGGCGCACCTCTTTCACGTGGGGTAAGAGGGCGTCCAGATCCAGCTCGAACATCGCAACCGGGGCCTCAATACCGAACTGCGACACCACCCGCGGGTGCACCTGGCCGACCAGGCCGATGCGCTGGCCATCCACGGCGACGGCGGCGGTACGGCCAGGGAGGAAGGCGTAGTCCGTCACCTCATCGTACTGGGCTGATACGCCCAGGCGGCGGAACAGCAGGTCTAGATAGGACTTCGCCTCGTATAAGCCCGCAGGCTCACCGCTGGGCTCGCCCCAGCGGCCAGGCGGCCGGCCGCTGATGACAGCGGCGACGGTCTCAACCTCATTCGGCAGATCGTCCGGCCGCGGCAGGTAGACGCGCGCCGTTTCGAACAGGGCGGTGAGATCATCACGATGCATAACGTTATCAGCCAAGGCCTGCAGCAGCGAGGCCCGCAGTGACGTCCGCGCATACTCCTGATCCCTACTCATCGGGTTGGCGACGCGGAGCAGCGCATCGCTGGACAGCTCCTCGGGCGCCAGCACTTTGGCGAGAGCCTCCAGACTGGTCAATGAGTAGGTGACCACCTCTTGCATCCCGGCAGCAACGAGGATATCGGCGACGTTGTTGCGCAGGTCACGCCGGGGCTGCGGCCAGACGGGGGGAAACTCACCGCGAAGGCGCGTGGTGGGGAGCTGGTCGTAGCCGACGATGCGGGCGATCTCCTCCACGACATCGTCGGCGATGCTCACATCGGTGCGCCAGTAGGGCACACGCACAACGTAGCTGTCTGGAGGCGCCCAACGGCAGGAGAAACCGAGGGAGGAGAGGAGCTGGCGCACCCGTCTCACCGGTAGCTCCATGCCCAGCAGGGTGTGGAGCCGCCGCTGGGAAAGCGTGACGCGGACGTCCTTCTCCCGATTCGGATAGACGTCAATGAGGCCTGCCGCAGCCTTGCCACCGCAGAGCTCCACCATCAGCTTCACCGCCCTCTGAGCGGCGACCAGCGGCAGCTGCGGGCTGAGGCCCTTCTCGAAGCGAAGGGAGGCGTCCGTGCGCACCTTGAAGGCGGCGGCCGTCCGCCGGATGTTCGGCCCGTGGAAGTTCGCCGATTCCAGCAGCACGGTAGTCGTGTCCTGGTCGATCTCGCTCTCCACCCCACCCATGACGCCGGCCAGAGCGACAGCAACCTCGGCGTCGGCGATGACCAGCATATCGGGCGAGAGCTTCTGCTCCCTGCCGTCCAGGAGCAGCAAGGTCTCGTCCGGGCGGGCGCGCCGCACTATGATCTGACCCTCACGCAACCGTTTGAAGTCGAAGGCATGCAAAGGCTGGCCCAGCTCCAGCATCACATAGTTTGTTATGTCGACAATGTTATTGATCGGCCGTAGCCCGGCGGCTACCAGGCGCTCCTGCATCCATGACGGCGAGTCGCCCATCTTGATCCCTTCGATAAGGGCGGCCACATAGCGAGGGCATAGATCGGGGTCGGCGATCTCCACGCCCGCGCGGCCCTTAATCGGCTTGGCGACGGCGGTATATTGGACCGACGGATCGCGGACGCTGCCGTCGCTGAGCGCAGCCACCTCATGGGCGACGCCCACTATAGACAGGAGGTCAGGCCGGTTAGGGGTTATG
>JADFRV010000029.1 GCA_022561095.1 Chloroflexota bacterium
GCCGACGGCAGGAGCGTCCTCGCCGTCCGGCGCTCCACTCAGAGGCGGTCAACCGGCGAAGGGGCCGGCCTCGACGACGTCGACGAGCTCCTGCCTCCGTCCGACCTGACCTACCTGCTGTCCGAGGCCGACTACGTGGTGATCGCCGTGCCGCTGACGGCGGAGTCCCGCGGCCTCATCGGGGAGCGAGAGCTGCGAGCGATGAAGCCGACGGCGCGCATCATCAACATCGCCCGCGGCGCCATCATCGACGAGGCGGCGCTGGTGCGGGCGCTGAAGGAGAAGTGGATCGGCGGCGCCGCCCTGGACGTGTTCGAGCAGGAGCCTCTGCCGCCCGAGAGCGAGCTATGGGGGATGGAGAACGTCATCCTGACGCCCCACATCAGCGGCGGCACGCCGGTGTACATGGAGCGCGCCGTCGAGCTGTTCTGCGACAACCTGCGCCGCTACCTGGCGGGCGAGCCGCTGCGCAACACGGTGCAGGTGGAAAGAGGGTACTAGCGCAAACACTATCTCATCGTGGGTCAGACTATAAGCCTGACCCCCATGGCGCTAGTGCGCCGCCGCCACCAGCTTCGGCTGCTCCTGCCGTTTCTCCGGGTGAAGGACCGCGTTCAGCACCTCGTCCACGTGATCCACCAGCACGAACTCCAGCTCCGCCCGCACCTCCTCCGATACCTCCGCCAGATCTTTCTCGTTCTCGTCCGGCAGGACGACCCGTTTGAGGCCGGCGCGGTGAGCGGCGAGCACCTTATCGCGCACGGAACCGACGGGTAGGACCTTACCCCGCAGGGTAATCTCCCCCGTCATCGCCACGTCCTTGCGCGCCGGCCGCTTGGTGATGGCAGACACCAGAGCGGCGGCGATCGTCACCCCGGCCGAGGGGCCGTCCTTGGGGATCGCCCCCGCGGGGACGTGGATGTGGATGTCATGCTTGTCGAAGAATGACGGCTCCACGTCCAGCGCCGACGCCCGAGAGCGAGCATAGGTCAAGGCCGCTTGGGCTGACTCCTGCATCACTTCGCCCAGCTTGCCGGTGAGTGTCAGCCTGCCCTTACCGGGCACCGTGGTGGCCTCCACGAACAGGATATCGCCGCCGGCCATCGTGGCGGCCAGGCCGGTGGCTACCCCCACCTCGTCCTTCTCTTCGGCCAGCTCCCAGCGGAACCGCGGCGGCCCCAGGAAATCCGAAAGGTCGTCCTCCCCGACGGTGAGAGGCTCGGTTTCGCCCTTCGTCACCCGCCGCGCGACGCTGCGGCAGATCGCGCCCAGCTCCCGCTCCAGGTTGCGCACGCCCGCCTCGCGCGTGTAGGAGCGCGTGATATCCAGGATGGCATCGTCCGTGATGGTGAGCAGCCCTTCAGGGATCCCATTCTCAGTCAGCTGCCGGGGAAGCAGGTACCGCTTGGCGATCTCCAGCTTCTCGTGCTCCGTGTAGCCGGACAGCTCAATCACCTCCATGCGGTCGCGCAGGGGAGCCGGGATGGGGTCCTGGAGGTTGGCCGTGGTGATGAAGAACACCTTGGACAGATCGAACGGCACGTCGAGGTAGTGATCGCTGAAGGTGTGGTTCTGGGCCGGGTCCAGCACCTCCAGCAGCGCCGAGGCCGGGTCGCCGCGGAAGTCCACCCCCATCTTATCGACCTCGTCCAGCATGAACAGGGGGTTGTTGGAGCCGCAGCGGCGGAGCTCCTGGATGATGCGCCCGGGCATAGCGCCTACGTAGGTGCGCCGGTGGCCGCGGATATCCGCCTCGTCGCGGATGCCGCCCAGCGACATACGGATGAACTTGCGACCCAGCGCCCGCGCTATGGACTGGCCCAGAGACGTCTTGCCTGTTCCCGGCGGCCCCACGAAGCAGAGGATGGGCCCACGAACCTCTCCCGCCCTAAGCTTGCGTACGGCCAGAAAATCCAGGATGCGCTGCTTGACCTTGTCCAAGCCGTAGTGGTCCTCGTCCAGCGTCTCTTCCGCCCGGTCGATGTCCAGACTGTCCTCCGTGCTAACGTTCCACGGCAGGTCGGCCAGCCACTCCAGGTAGGTGCGGGCAACCTGGTACTCCGGCGAGATGGAGGGAATGGTCATCAGTCGCTGCATCTCACGGTCGGCCTCTTTGCGGGCCTCCTCAGGCAGATCGGCCTCGTCCAGGCGCTTCTTCAGCTCGCTCAGCTCCGGCGTGACCTCCCCCTCGCCAAGCTCTTTCTGGATCGCCTTCATCTGCTCCCGCAGGATGAACTCACGCTGCTTCTTATCCAGCTCTCCACGTACTTGTGACTGTATCTTAGACTCCACCTCCAGAACGTCCTGCTCATGACTGAGGAAGTCCAGCGCATGTTGCAAACGCTCTTGGACGTCCAGCTCTTCCAGCACCGTCTGTCTCTGCTCCGGGGTGATGTTGATATTAGCGGCGATGAAATCGGTCAGAGCGGAGGGCTCAGACACGTTTTTCACTGCCGAGACGAGCTCTTTGGGCAGCGCCTCCGACATCTCCACGACCCGTTCGAAGGTAGCGACAGCGTTACGAACCGTCGCCTCGATCTCCAGGTCAACCTTGATCTCGTCCTCCAGCCGCTCAACCCGGCCGCGCATCCACGGCTTTGACTGCTCCATCTTCGTCAGCCGGATGCGAGCCACCCCCTGAAGAATGGCGTGAACGGAGCCGTCCGGGGCTTTCGCCATGCGGACGATAGTGGCGGCGGTGCCTACGTCATGCAGATCGCCCTCGTAGTCGCCCTGCCCCGGACCGGGCTTCTGAGAGAAGAGGCCCAACACTTTGACCCCGGCAGCCGCATCGTCGATCGCCTTGATGTCCTTCTCTTCGGTGGCCAGCACCGGCATTAGCTGCTGCGGGAACATCACCGTGGAGCCGCTGCCGATGAGCGGGATGACTTCAGGAATGCGGACCTGCGGTTTCCCTTCTTGGGGAACAACCTGCGTCGGTTCGCCTTCTTGTCCGGATTGCATCTTTTCGCTCACGACTCTACTTCATCTTTTCTATCTTGACGCGAACGGGTCCGGTTCGTTGCGTTAGCGGACGACGAACTTCACCTGCCGACTGATGTGACGAGCCACCTTCGGCAGCACGATCTCCAAAATACCCTGAGCGTATCCTGCACGCGCTTCATCGGGGTTGACCTCGGCAGGGAGAAGCAGCTCGCGCCGGAACGGCCCGTGACAGATCTCCATCTGCGAGTAGAGGCGCCCCGGCCGTCCTATACCCGGTTTTCGCTCCCCACTCAAGACAAGCACCTTGCCGTCCACCACGATCTCCACCTCCTCCTCTGAGATGCCGGCGATCTCCGCCACCACCACCACCTCATCATCCGTCTCGTACACGTCGACTGAGGGTTCGATGAGCGGCGAGGAGAAGCGTGGCGCGCCGGGCGGGCCGAGAACTTGCCGCCAGGCTTGCTCCATACGCTCCCGAATGCGTTCGAAATCGGAGAAGATGTCGGTTGTTTGCTGTTTCATGACCGCGACCTCCCGATCATGGGCCCGCCACCTCCACGATCATCTCCATCATCATCGAGACGAGGTGAGGGCGCCTCTATTACCGAACAACGATAGCAGGAAGGAGGACACCCCGTCCACCACAACAGGCTGCTGACTGGAATCGGGTCTGCTGCTCGCCTCGCTCAGCCGTTCCAGGGCGCCGGGCAAGCCTAGCGACCCTTACGTGGAGACTTCCGCTGCCCTGCGGCGGAGCGGGAACCCGGCCTCTTCGCCTGCGCCCGGGTAGACGAGGCCGTCTTGCCAGCCTTGGCGGCCGTAGCGGCCTTCCCGCCCTTTGCCGCAGACGTCTTACCCTTCGCGGCCGCCGGTCTCTTAGCCCTGGCGCGCGCCTTCTTGCCGCCGACCTCAACTCCCGGCTCTGCGCTCACACCCGTGGGCAGATCGGTATCACCCTTGTGTGTGCTCTCCATATCGACGACGGTGACGGCGGCGACGGACCCGCCCTTTTCGATGTCCATCAGTGTGACGCCCTGGGTAGACCGTCCCTGCACGGAGATCTCCTCCACCGCGGTGCGCAGCACAATCCCGCCCTCCGAAATGAGCATCAGCTCCTGTTTGGGGTTGACCATGCGAGCGGAGATGAGGTCACCGGTCTTGGACGTGATCTTGAAGGTGATGACACCCTGGCCGCCGCGACCCTGGAGCGGGTAATCGGCCACCGGCGTACGCTTTCCGAATCCCTGAGAGGTGACGACTAACATCATCTCGTCGGGATTGGCGATCTGCAGCGCCACCATCCGGTCGCCCTTTGCAAGCCTGACGCCGCGGACACCGCCGGACTGGCGAGAGGCTGAGCGCAGGGAGCCCACGGAGAAGCGGAGAGACTTGCCCTTACCGGTGACCACTATGGCGTCGTCGCTATCGCTCGCCTGCTTGACCGATACCAGCTCATCCTTCGCCTCCAGGTCCATGGCGTTGAGGCCGCCGCGGCGGACGTTAGCGAAGTACTTCAGAGGCGTCTTCTTCACCTCGCCTAGCTTCGTGCCCATCACCAGGTAGTCCTGCGCCAGGTCCTTGGGCAGACGCACCACCGCCGTCACCCACTCCTTCTGATCGACGGAGACGAGGTTGATGAGGGGGATGCCGCGGGCGGTGCGCACCGCATCCGGCAACTCATATGTCTTGATCTGGAAGCAACGCCCACGGTCGGTGAAAAAGATGAGGTCGTCGTGGGTGTCAGCGACGAGGAGGTGACGGACGGCATCATCCTCGCGCGTCTTCATACCGGTGATGCCGCGACCGCCGCGCCGCTGCGCACGGTAGGTGTCCAGGGGCAGACGCTTCACGTAGCCGTTAGTGGACAGAGTGACAACCACCTCCTGGTGCGCCACCAGGTCCGCCTCGGAGAACTCCTCCGCCTCCTGGTCCATGATCTGCGTCCGGCGGTCATCCCCAAACCGCTCCTTGACCTCCTGAGAGTCGTCCCGGATGAGGAAGTCGATCTTGCGAGGATTCGCCAGCAGGTCCTCCAGGTAGGAGATCTGCTTGATGATCTCCGCGTACTCCTCCTGGATCTTCTCCCGCTCCAGGCGCGCCAGGCGACGAAGTTGCATATCCAGGACGGCCTGAGCCTGGCGGTCGCTGAGCTTGAACGGGGCCTTCATCAGCCGTTGCTTCGCCTCATCCGCAGAGGGAGAGCGCCGGATCGCCTTGATCACCTCGTCCAGTTGGTCCAGCGCCTTTAGCAGCCCCTCCAGAATGTGGCACCGCTCCTGCGCCTTCTCCAGCTCGAACTCCGAGCGGCGCCGGATCACCACCCGGCGGTGGCCGATGAACGACTCCAGCATCCGCTTGAGGCTCACCGTCCGCGGCTGGCCGTCCACCAGGGCCAGCATGTTGACGGCGAAGTTGGACTGCATAGCGGTGAACTTGTAGAGGTTGCTCAGCACCTGCCGCGGCTGCCCCTCTCGCTTCAGCTCGATAACGATGCGCATGCCGTGGCGGTCGGACTCGTCCCGCAGCTCGGAGATGCCGTCGAGGCGCTTGCTGCGGACCAGGTCGGCGATCTTCTCGATGAGCACCGCCTTGTTGACCTGATAGGGAAGCTCGCTGACCACGATCTGGTAGCGTCCTCCCTTCGCCATCTCCTCTATGTGAGCGCGAGCGCGCACCATGACGCGGCCCTTGCCATCGGCGTAGGCGGTGCGGATAGCGTCTCGTCTCTCGCTGGTTGGACCCTCACCGTTGGTGGCCGGTAGCCGCACCGTCTCGTAGCGGAAGGCGATGCCCCCTGTAGGAAAGTCGGGCCCCGACACGATCTCGGTAAGATCGGCAGTCGTCGCCTCCGGGTTCTCTATCAGAAGCGAGATGGCGTCGCACACCTCTCTCAGGTTATGAGGCGGGATGTTGGTGGCCATCCCCACGGCGATCCCGGAGGAGCCGTTGACCAGCAGGTTAGGCAGCCGGGCGGGAAGGACGAAGGGCTCCTGCAGAGATCCGTCGAAGTTAGGGACGAAGTCCACCGTGTTCCGTTCGAGATCGGCCAGCAGCTCCTCGGCGATAGGGGTGAGACGCGCCTCCGTGTAGCGCATAGCCGCCGGCGGGTCGTTATCGACAGAGCCGAAGTTGCCCTGGCCGTCCACCAGCGGGTAGCGCAAGCTGAAGTCCTGGGCTAGCCGCACCATCGCCTCGTAGACGGGGTCGTCGCCGTGAGGATGGTACTTGCCCAGCACCTCTCCCACGATCCGGGCGCTCTTCTTGTAGGCGGTGCCCGGGCGCATCCCCATATCGTGCATCGCGTAGAGGATGCGGCGCTGCACAGGCTTGAGGCCGTCACGCACATCCGGCAGGGCGCGTGCGACGATGACCGACATAGCGTAATCGAGGTAGGAGGCCCGCATCTCCTCCTCGATCCTGATGGGGCGGACGTTTCCCAGCGATGCGGTGTCTATTGCCATGCTCTAATAGCTCCTACGAGGGCCCAAGACATTGTAGTAAGAACGCCCGCTCGACAGCGACGTTAACCTAGGCGATGATAACCCACGTGGCGCATTCGTTCACGCCAGCATCTGCACCGAAAAAACGAGTGACGCGGCGGTATCGCCAGCTCACGCGCTCGCACTGACCGTAACACCGGCGTACCAGCTGTGACGCCGCTTGAGCCAGCTAAGGTCTGAATACAACCGTCTGACTCCCAGTCGCCCCCTAGGAGCGCACCCCGTACAACCGCACCGGGTCCTCGAACCCCCGCAGGACAACGTCCCCTTCGTCCGAGAACAGGAACTCCTTGCCCGCGGCAAGCTGGCGCACAACGTCGGAGACCAGTACCTGGCCCGGCTCCGCGCTGGCGGCGATGCGGGAGGCGAGCTGCACGGCGGTGCCGAACAGGTCCTCACCCTCGGCCACCGGCTCCCCCGCGTTGAGACCGATGCGCACCCGTAAGGGCGTGTCGGGATTAGCCTCGTTCCGCGAATCCAGCGCCTTCTGAATGTCCACCGCACAGTCAATAGCACCGGAGGCGGACTGGAACGAGGCCATGATCCCGTCG
Organism: Chloroflexota bacterium; assembly: GCA_022561095.1. GTDB lineage: Bacteria > Chloroflexota > Dehalococcoidia > SM23-28-2 > RBG-16-64-32 > JADFNQ01. Next base: position 7,001 of record JADFRV010000029.1, read on the forward strand.
CCGGTGTGCTTAATCTCGGAGCCGTCGTGAGCTTGAAGCGCCTCACGCACTATCCGGTTGTGTATCCGTAGCACCTCCTGGGCTTTGGCATCGCCCAGACGCTGGGTGAGGCTGGTGGAGCCTTCCATATCCGTGAACAGGATGATGTGCAGACCGAAGGCGACCCTTAGGGGGCGAGCGTGCTCGCTGTCATCCCCACCTGCATGTACGTGCCCGTCCTTGGTGGCTAGAAACTCGTTGACAGCGTCGAGGATCGGCCCGGTCTCACCGTAGAACGGGAGGTGGATGTTCCCTGGCAGTGGCATGAAGTGAGCGTGAGGCAGGAGGGCGGCCAGCTCCCGGCCGCATCCGAACGGGAACGCCTTATCGTCGCGGCGGTGCAGCACCAGCGTCGGCATCGTCAGCTTGGGGAGGTACTCCCTGACGTCAACACGAAACAACGCCTCCTCCAGTAAGGTTGCCGCGACCTCCCCGGAAGCGGAGTTCCTCATGTATCTGGTGTTAGCGTCTGCGATCTCCTTGTCGGCATCGGGATAGACGAACTCCGCTACCGCTCTGGAGCCCACACCCCACTCGGCGCGGATGAGGTCGACGATCGCCTTGCCTAGCGCCTCGCGGCCGTTCTGACCGTGGTGGGCTAAGGTGGCGTAGAGAACGAGATGGCTGACCTTTTCCGGATGCGTAGCGGCGTAGATAATCGCCGGCGGGCCGCTATGCGAAGAGGCGAAGATCGCCACCTTGTCCAGGCCCAGGTGATCGATGACCGCCTCAAGATCGCGGGCGCGGGCCTCGATCGATATATCCTCCACCCGACGGTCGGAGAGGCCGCTGCCGCGTACGTCGAAGCGGATCAGGCGGCGTTGACCGCCCTTGGATAGCCCCTCATAGAACTCGACGTTAGCGGGGTTGTCCATCTCCAGCTCCAGGTGGGAGACCCAGCCCGGAGCGACGAGGAGCGGAGGTCCCTCCCCCATCGTGCTGTAGGCGATAGTGACGCCGTCAGAGGCACGAGCGAAGTGGATATGCTGCTTCTGCATGGGAGCCGCCCCGATCTAGCGTGTATGCGGTGACTCAAGCATACCACCGGCGGGTATCGCAGGCAAAGCTCCGTCGGTCACCGGCGCTACTCACGGCAGGCGGCCACAAACGCCGCGAAAAGAGGAGCCGAGGCCGGGTGCATCTCCGGCCGCTCCGGGTGCCACTGAACGCCCAGGACCCACCTGTGCTCCCGGCTCTCCACCGCCTCCACCAGCCCGTCCGGCGAATACGCCAGCGGCACCAGCGACGGCGCCAGCCGCTCCGGCGTCACCCCCTGATGATGCCGGGAGTTCACCCTAATCTCCCTGCCACCTCGGTACACATCGCCCAGCCGCCCGCCGCCCGCGGCAAGCGAAACCTCGTGCCAGCGGGAGAGCCCCTCGTCGTCACGGTGGCCGTCGCCCTCTATGTACTGGACCAGAGAGCCGCCCATCGCCACGTTCAGGAGCTGATGGCCTCGACACAACGCCAGTACCGGCAGATCCCTCTCCAGGGCCTGGCGGAGGAGGCCCAGCTCGTGTGCGTCGCGCCGCCTGTTCGGCTTGTCTGTCCCCGGACGCCGGCGCTCCTCGTACAGATGCGCGTCCACGTCCACGCCGCCGGTCAGCAGCAGGCCGGCAGCGTCCGCGGGCAGCTCCGGCCCGTCCACCACCAGAGGCTCGCCGCCTGCCCGTCGCAGCGAACCGTAGTAGTATTGCGTCCGCTCGAACGTAGGCGCCCGCCAGTGCGGCACGACGATGCTTGGGATCATCTCACAACCGATGGTAAATGCACTAACGTATGGCTGTCCAGAAGTAGTTGAGGGAGCTGATGGAACGGCCTAAGGACGTTTAGCAGAGGGCGATGCTGGCGAACATGGGTCGGCGGCAAAAGAAAGGCCGGGCCTCAAAGCCCGGCCTGCTGACCGCCCGAGTGTGAGCCTACTCTTCCTCACCCTCCTCTTCGTCTACCGAAGGCGTGCCGCCGAACTTGTGAACTCTCACCTCCGCCTCGTCCTCCTCCCGATTGCCGTCCAACTCTTCGCCCTCATCAGATTCGTAATATGACTCCCCCTGCGTGTCCCTCCGGATGAGCCGATCCTTGAGATAGGGCCGGAACGGCTGCGTGGCCATGGGCGGGAAGGAGCGCTTACCCTCCTGGCTCGGGTGCTGGAACGTCTCACGGATGAACACCTTGACGTCGCTTTCGCTGATGCCGCCGATGGCCACTACGTACTGGTTACCGGCCTCCATGAGCTTACCCAGACGCTGGCCCAGGCGAGGCTCGACCTCGCCGATAAACTCATCGTCAGTGGTCTTGACGACGAGCGAACCGTTATCACGCTCCAGGCTGACTTGATCGCCGGCGCTCATGCGAGCGGCGACCCCCATATTCGACCTCAGCAGCGTAGTCACGCCCGTCTTGCCCATCTCCTCGATGAACATCTGGGGCGAGAGCTTTTGCGTAGCCTGCCGCGGCGCAGACTTCTTGCCCAGAGTAGCGAGGCGCGACAGGTTCTTGCTGGCGATAGAGTTGAGCGGGTCGATCTCCAGCGCCTTCTGGTAAGCTTCCCTAGCCTCACCGTAGCGACCGAGCTCGGTCATCGCCCTGCCCAGCCGATTATACGAATCCACGTCCGTGGGGAACGCATCGATGATAGACTTGTTCAGGCTAGCAGCATCCTTCCAGCGCCCCTGAAGCGCCAATCGGATAGCGGCTTGCCCCTGCTGCCTTCTTACTTTCGCTCTGTCCTCTGCCTGATGAACCATCCTCCGCTTCCTCCAATTCGATTTAGTCCCCGCATTGTAAGCCCGTTTCGTCAAGGTCTGCAAGGGGGTTTTAGTTACACTAGGGTTATAACGAAACGTTGGTCATGAGGTTGCGTCTCCGCTAACCCAGTAAGACGGAAGATTTCGCACTTCGTTACTGCTTGCCGCATCCTTATTCCTCCTCGCGAACCGTGAAGTCTATCAGCGGCTGCCGAGTGGTCATAGAAACTCGCTGAGGGCATGCGCGTTGTCTCTCATAGTGATACGCGCAAAGAGGGCCCCGATGGATTCGTGGGCGAAGGACAACGGCGGACTTTACTGGAATGGTCGGGGTGGGCGGATTCGAACCGCCGGCCTCACGGCCCCGAACCGTGCGCTCTAGCCTAACTGAGCTACACCCCGCCGATCGCAGATGAATGTTATCAAGGTCAAGCGCCGAATGTCGAGAACAGCGACCGTTGCCGCCCGTAGAGGCCACGGCCTACACTAGGCGACAGGCAGGCCAGTGACGATGCAGGAGCAGGGCGGCAGTCGAGGCAGCTTCTTCTTCAACGTCAACCTCGTCTTCCTCTCCCAGATCGCCACCTACGGCCTCGCCTTCGGCCTCCGCATCGTCCTGGCTCGCGGCCTGGGTGATGAGGGTCTGGGCACCTACGCACTCTTCTTCCTCGCCGTCATCGTTGCCGGCGGCATCGTCAACCTGGGGATCGGCCTGGGCAACATCTTCTTCCTGAACAAGGGGCCCCACTCCTACCGCGTGCTCCTGGCCAACAGCCTGTCCGTACTGGCCGTCACCTCCGTGCTGACCTGGATGCTGATCGCCGCCTACGGCCTCATCGCCGAGCCGCAGTTCCTGGTCTCCGGCCGAACCTTCTGGCTCTACGCCGCCGCCCTCCCGAGCGTCGTCGGCTACGTGCTGCTCACCTCCTTCCTCCACGGCTCCAGCCGCTTCCTGGCCCTCGCCGCCGTGGCCGCCACCCAGGGGCTCTCCGGCCTCCTCATGGTTGCCGGCCTCTACGCGTTCGACGCCCTGGACGTGTTCGGCGCCCTGGCCGCCTGGGCCGGCTCCTTCCTCCTCGCCGATCTCCTGGCCCTGGCCGTTATCGGCGTCCGCAACGTGGACATCGGCGGCGTCCTCCGGCCCAACTGGGGCGCCCTCAAAGACCAGGTCCGTTACGGCGTCCAAGGACAGATCGCCAACCTGGCGCAGCTCTTCAACTACCGCCTGGACCAGTTTCTGGTGGCCGCCTTCATCTCCCGCGCCGCCGTCGGCCACTACACCGTCGCCGTCGGCCTGGGCGAGAGCGTCTGGTGGATCTCCTCAGCCGTAGCGATGGTGCTCCTGCCCCGCCTCACCCAGATGGACAGCGAACGGGCCCGGGAGATGACACCCCTGATAACCCGCAACACCCTCCTCGTCAGCATTGCGGCCGCCGCCGCGCTCATGGCCGTCTCGCCAATCCTCATACGCGTCCTCTTCGGAGGCGATTTCACCCCGGCACAGACGCCGTTGTTGTTGCTGATGCCCGGCGTCATCGCCGCCAGCGCCGGCCGCGTCCTCGGCAGCTACCTGTTCAGCCAGGGCCGCGTGATCTACAACACCTACGCCACCTTCATCGCTCTGGGGGTGACGCTGGCTCTGGACCTGGTCCTCATCCCCACCCTCGAGATAGAGGGCGCCGCCATCGCTTCCTCCATCGCCTACGTCGTCTCCTTGGCCGCCACCCTCTACTGGTACCGCCAGGTCTCCGGCGGCAGCGTGTGGGAGGCGCTCATCGTCCGCCCCAGCGACCGCCGCTTCTACGGCGAACTGTTGCACAAGCTGCGGACACGGGTTCTCCCCGCCGACAAGAACGCTACCTAAACCGTTGACGGCGACATGATCGCGCTGATCCACGGCTCCGTAGGGGCGGCATGCGGCGTCAGTTCTTGATCACCGCGCTGGGCGGGTTGACGGTTTGCAGGCCTGGTCGCCCCTAGCCCAGCCCGGGCCATCCATCCGCAGTCCCCATATAACGACGTAGAAGTCCCCGCCGCCAGTTACCGGGTCCGGGCAGAGGGATAGGTCTCAGGATACGACCAGGTGTGTGGGTTGTGAGACGCCAAATGGCGAGCGCCGCCGCCACAGCCAGGTCATCACTGTCTCCCTCGACACTGAACCCCAGGGCTGTCGGGGTGGCGACCAGATGCGACAGCTGCCTGACGAGCCTGTGGTCATCGACCAATCGCAACCGGCCCGTGTTCAGCGACGCCTTCAAGAGGCTGAAGGCCTCCGCCTTGTTCTGCGCTGTCCAAGGAACGGCCGTGCAGCGCACGCCACGCCTACGAAGCTCGTCCACGATGGCAGCGGCTGCGAACTGGTCCGTGATCACCTCGTGCGGCTCAAACTTCTTAACCAGGGCTGCCACGGCGTTCATCGCGTCGCCAAAACCGACGGGCGGCTCCCAAATTACGACCCCCTCAACGTAGAAGCCGTCATCGACCTTGCAGACCACGGCGACGGCGAAGCAGTCGCGGTGAAAGGCCGGATCCAAGGCCAGCACCCGGCGACCGTGCGCGTGCTTTGGGATGCCGATGGCTCCCTGAATAGCCTGATAAGACAGGAAGGCCCCACCTCCTGCGACGAAGTCGGCTGCGTATTCCTGAGCGAAGAGCTCAGGGTCCCGTCTTCGCTCCCGTTCCAGAAAGGCTCGCGATACGAGGGGATTCATCTTCCGAGTTGACGCCTGTAGACGATAGATGCCATCACTTTTCGACATTCCACAACCTCCAGAATATTCCCCGCTGGCCGCGCGGAGTGGATAAGCAAACGATTCGCCCAGCATCGCCGAATTGAGCTACGCTCGGGGCCAGCGCCCGGTAAACCTGCTCGCCCGCCTGGTAGCCGTTCTCCGTGTCGATGAAGTGAGCCAGCTCGTCGAAGATAACCGTGGAGATCGCTAGCCCCCTAGTCGATCGGGCCGAGCAGGGGAGGCACTTGATCACGACGCCGGTGGTCAAGTGAAGCTCCTCATTAGTATCGCGGGCGACAAGAGGGGAGAGTAGAGGTAGGTCGAAGAACGAGCGGATGACCTGGAAGGCTCTTCGTGCCTGGTCCCGAGCGGTAGCTACTACCACGACGTAACGGGTTTCCCCCGGCCGCACGTGCTCTGACAGGTCACGCACCACGGCGTCGTACACGGCCCAGATGCAGGCCACTAGGGTCTTGCCGCTTCGCCTGCCTAGACAGAGAAGGGACAGCTCATGGGACGCGACACCACGGAGCGCTTCCTTCTGACGGGGGTAAAGGCTCACGCCTAGCACATCCCCCGCAAACGAGATGACGCTACGTGCCCTTGCCATCACCATCGCGCCTCAACTCAGCTAGGAGACCGGCTAGGTCCGCCGGCGACTCTCCCTCCTCCCTGGGCCGCCCGAGCAGCCGATCCAGGACGTACACGATCGCCGCTCTGTCGGGTGCCACCTGGTACACACGCCCGCGCGAGTCTTCCCTGTGGTGGCCGAGAGCCAACTCCGAAAGAGCGTCGAGGAAATCCTCTAGCGAGCCTTCGAAGTATTGCCGGAACTTCAGAGTCAACTTCGCCGGTTTTCGTCCCGCCCCCGGCCTGGGTCCACCGCGTCGTTTGATTTTCCCGGAATTCAGAGTCGTCACAATCAATACCGCCCTGCCACTGATTATCGCTCCGCGGCTCAACCCGCCTATGTTAGAGGCATGGCACGTCGGCCGCTGCCATTGCACTACTAGTATAAGAGGCAGGACGAAACCGGTGGCGCACCTTAAATCAGACAGTTAGCCAAGAAGGCGCTGAACCCTGTTCAGGGCCTTGCGAACGGCGGTACTGGAAAGCTCTCTGTCCTCAAACGCGCGTTCCCCACCCGGCAGCCTCTTATGGCCACGGTCGCTCCGCGCGCGTATGGCCCCCGCAATTGCTCGATCGTCGACCTCGAGGGCAGCGTCCAGCCAGTTGAGCCCGCGCCAGTAGACGAGGTAAAAGAGGAACACGTCCCTTCTGAGAGTCTCCGTAGGCTGCTGCCTTTTCGGGAGCTCTTGCTCCGTCCACCAACGTCTGGCCTTGCGGGGAGCGTTCGAAAGCGCCTCTAGGCCGGTGAGAGTAGCGGCAGTGCTACCGGAGCCACCCTCAGGGTCGACCAAGGTCGACTTGGTGTGGCCCTTCCCGCTAACCTTGAACTCGAAGGCTGGCCTCCAGTGTCTCACGATCGTAGAGAGGCGGCTGGGATCATCGAAGTGTTGGACAAGTTCGGAGACGTAGGCGTTCGCCCACTCGGTCTCGGGGAGTTGAAGCTTATCCCGGATTTGCGCCACGCCCTCCGAATACCTATCGCCCCATTCCCCCCGAAGGCCCAACGCGATAGCCCGGAAATCGTCATCGCGGCTCAGGAAGAAGGCCAAGAAGGCCAGCGCACGGGCTCTCCTAGCAGGGCCGGGGATACGCGGCAAGGACAGCACCTCCTCGTGGATTTGTCGAAGGGCGCAGCCATCCTGCGATTGGCTCAGCGCCTATCACATAGATACAATCTCACATATGGTGACGCGTTATGCAAGCATTGTGAGTCCGTCCTGCGGAGTCGCGGGGAATAGAGTGGCTGCCCCTACGGGCGCCGCTTCATGAAGCGCTTTACCATGAGGGCCCGGGGGTGGAGCGCCCGTGAGTACTCGAACTCGCCCCAGCTCTCGCTTAGTGATCATGCCCACCCTCAGCAGGCCTCCATTTGACCTAGCGGAATCGAGGCTCTACGTGGTGGACAAGCCGCGCGATGGACCGCTCGGCCTCTAAAGGCGGCCGCTACGCAGGAACCGCCCCAGCCGGCGTTGCCGCTTCAGATGGGCACCGAACGCAAGAATGACTAGTGCCGCTAACCCTTCGCTCCACATGACCTCTGGGTCGTGATAGTAACGCCCCAACATCCTCCAGCCCCACCTTTCCAAGCGCCGCTGCCTCCGGAAGCGAAGGCCGCCCAGCGGCCAGAAGAAAGTCCGCGGCGACAGCATCACCACGTCAGTGAGAATGTGTGTCACCACTCCGAGTCCAAGGCCCAGCAGCCCGTGACGCCCGCGACGGGCCAGCAGCGAGCCACCCAGCACAAGACCAAGGCCAAACAGCAGCGTGTGACCATAAATTCGACCGCTGCCCACCCGCCTTCTCAGAACATATATCCCCAACGGCTTATCGATCAGGTCAGGTAACATGGACCCCGCCGCGACAAGTCGATAGTCTATTGGATCCGAGTCGCGATCTTGGTTCTCGCCTATCTCGCAACCCACTGGCAAGTCGCTCAGTAGACGTACGCTACCCCAGGTGACTCCAGTGCCCAGCACTATATGCGCAAGCGGAAACACCACTGTATCTTACGCGATTACCCGTCTTCGGTTGCGTGATGAACTCTCGACTTGCGCTCGACCGATTGCGCCGGCCTCCCGCACTGTGAGTCATTGCTTGGCCACGCCAGCCGGTCGCGCCCCCAGCGCCTTCAAGATGAGGGCCCGGGAGTGAAGGGACCGCGTGAGCACCCCCGACCGCTCCAGCTCCGCCTCGGTGACCATCCCCGCCGTCACGCAGGCCTCCAGCTGGCCCCCAGCTGGCGCAGGCGTCAGGCCGATGCTGGTGGGCGCCCGTCAAACATTTATAGAGAGCCTTCCTAAAGGTGTGGGCCCCGATGGTCGGCTATAGGCTTCTCGAAATCTCCGACATCGACGTTGTCGTCGAGCAGCCGGAACTGGACCGCGAGAGAGGAGGCTTCGGCGCGGTTCGAGGCTCCCAGTCTGGCGAGAATCGCCGCCACATGTGCATCCACAGTCCGAGCTCCGATACTGAGGACCTTAGCAATTTGAGGGTCGGTGTACCCAGCAACGATATGCCTCAATATCTCTCGCTGCCGTTGTGTCAGTGGCCGCGTTACGGGGGCCCGCGTTACGAGGGCGAATAGCCCATAGGGCCTCCCTTCATCGTCCCGGACTAGATTGATGGCTAACCTGACGCGCACTCGTTCGCCACTCTTTTTGATCCGTGTGCGCTCTAAAACCTGAGGCCCGTGTGCCATGCAGCGTTTAAGGATCTCTTCGAACTCGTTGACGGCAGCGCCTTCCGCGTGTATCGTCCGCACGCTCTGTCCGATTATTTCGCTTGCCTTCCAGCCGAACAACTGCTCCGCCTGGACGCTCCAAAATTCAACAGTCCCGTCGATATCGACTCCCAGGACAGCGGGCTCCAAGGTGTCAGCCAGTTGTTGGAGAAGATTGAGCCTCCACGCAGACCGCTCATTTATGTGGCGTCGCGCGCTCGTCCTGACAATCGACGTGCTCATAACAATTTCGTAAGGGACCTGTGATCAGCCGGAAGAGTCACCGATCGCTGGTCCAAGACCCATAACACTATCTCGTCGCCAGTTACTTTGCCAAGACAGTGTATACCGAGTCGTAGGTAATTGTAAATAATCAAAACCGCGTAGGTATATCTCCGTCTACAGATTCGCCTATGCCAATCGACCAATTGACGAAGCCTATCCCAGCAGTTTACATAGGAAGCCATTGTGTAGGCCCCCCAACTCGCATTCTGGCCAGCTGGCCCTTGATTCACAGGGAGTTGATGATGCTTCGGATTTCCCGTTCTCTGCTCATCGTGGTCGTCTTTGCTGTGGCCGTGACCCTAGCTCTATGGAGCGCCCCGCAGGGGCCCCAGCCGGCCCAGGCGGCCGTGATTCCCGTGTGCGACCCAGGGGGCGACTTCAGCGTCATCCAGGCGGCGATCGATTCGGGTACCACTATCGCTGGCGACATCATCGAGATCTGCCAGGGCACCTACACTGAGGATACCGCCTTGACCATCACTAAGGGCGTGACGGTCCGGAACACGGCGGGCGACGATGTGACATTGGTCAGGCCCGTCGGCGGCGCGACGGGGAACGTGGTTGAAATCACTGTCGACGACGGGTCGCTCGTGAACGGTGGCAGCACTTTCACCGTCAAGAACGACGGCACCGGAGCCAGTGAGGGCGTGATCGAAGTCGCAGCAGCGGCCGACGACGTCACCATTGACGGTATGACCCTGCGAGGTGCCAGCGTCGATCCTGCCTCCGAGTTCTTGGTAATGCTGCCCGGTGGCGCCGACCGTATGACATTCATCAATAACGAGGTCTTTGGCCCGCCCGGCTCGGACATCGACTTCGGCGAAACTTTGATCTTCCGTCGTGCTACTACTAGCGCCGGCACCGGTTTCCTGATCGATAACAACACGTTGCACGGCGCCGGCATGGCCTACGAGGGCCAGGGGACGATGGCCGACCCCAGCTTCATCACCAACAACGCCGCCAACTCGGACGGCGGCGCTCGCGCGGCCGGCCAGGTCATCCAGGTGGGGCAGGGCGGTGCTACCACCTCATGGGTGGAGGTCACCGGCAACACGATTACCGGCGTAGCTGGAAATCCCTCAGGCACTAACATCTCTGGTATCCTCCTCGGCGGCCAGTCCAACGGGGCCGGTACCGTCGACAACGTCATCATCAGGACCAATACCGTCGATGGCGTCGTCTGCGACGCCATCGAAGTGAACCAGTTCGGCGACCCCGCTGCCCAGCTGACGTTCAGCAACATCACGATCGAGTTCAACACCCTTACCGACAACGGCTGTTCAGGCATTTTTGTCAACAGCGACCTCGACGGCAGCACCGGCAACGACAGCATCGCGGCCACCGCCTTTACGGTCGTTGAGTGCAACGACATCACCGGGAACAATCTCGGCTTTGAGGATGGCGACAACGGTACTTTCATCGCCCAGAACAACTGGTGGGGCAATGTTGGGGGACCCGGGGTTGGCGGCGCCAACGACAACACGAGCAACGTTGAGGATGACCCCTTCCTGACCGAGACGTTCGTGACGGCGGCGCAGTGCCAGACGCCGGCCACGCCTCCGGCGGGCACAATCCTTGTCTGCCGGCCGCCTTTCGACTTCAGCGAAATCCAGACGGCGATCAATGGCGCCACTGCCGGCAACACCATCGAGATCTGCCAGGGCACCTA
>JADFRV010000176.1 GCA_022561095.1 Chloroflexota bacterium
GGGGAGTAGCGGCCCTGCAACCCGCCTGCATCTCCCTCGCCTATAATAGGGGCAAGGGCCACAAGGAGGGGCGCCCATGACACCGCCCACGGACAACGGACGCGAAAGCAAGGACTACGTGCTCCAGACCGCCAAGGAGCACGACGTCAAGTTCATCCGACTCTGGTTCACGGACATCCTCGGCACCCTGAAGAGCGTCGCCATCACCGTCGAGGAGCTGCCGGAGGCGTTGGATGAAGGCATCGGCTTCGACGGCTCCTCCATCGAGGGGTTCGCCCGCATCGACGAGTCGGACATGATCGCCATGCCTGATCCCACCACCTTCGCCCTCATCCCCTGGCGACCCCAGGAACGCGCTGTCGCCCGCATGTATTGCGACATCCTTCACCCCGACGGCACCCCCTTCGAGGGCGACCCCCGCTACGTTCTGCGCCGCAACCTCAAGCGCGCCGCTGACCTCGGCTTCACGTTCTACGTTGGGCCGGAGCTCGAATACTTCTACTTCGCCCGCTCCGACGGCACAGAGCTCCTGGACCAGGGCGGCTACTTCGACCTCACACCCCTGGACGCCGCCACCGACCTCCGCCGCGAGACCGTCCTCACCCTGGAACAGCTCGGCATCATGGTCGAGGCCTCCCACCACGAGGTCGCCCCCTCCCAGCACGAGATCGACCTCCGCTACACCGACGCCCTCACCATGGCCGACAACACCATGACCTACCGCCTGGCCGTAAAAGAGGTGGCGATGAAGAACGGCGTCTACGCCACTTTCATGCCCAAACCCCTGGCCGACCAGAACGGCTCCGGCATGCACGTCCACCAGTCCCTGTTCAAAGGGGAACGCAACGCCTTCTTCGACAAGGCCGATCCCTACCACCTCTCCGCCCTCGCCAAGAGCTACATCGCCGGCCTCCTCCGCCACGCCTGCGAGATCACCCTCGTCGCCAACCAGTGGGTCAACTCCTACAAACGTCTCGTGCCCGGCTTTGAGGCCCCGGTCTACCTCTCCTGGGCCCGCCGCAACCGCTCCGACCTCATCCGCATCCCGGAGTACAAGCCCGGCAAGGAGAACGCCACCCGCATCGAGTACCGCGCCGCCGACCCCGCCTGCAACCCCTACCTCGTCTTCGCCGCCATGCTCGCCGCCGGCCTCGAAGGCATCGCCAAGGAGTACCCCTGCCCGGAGCCGATTGAGGGCAACGTGTTCGAGATGAGCGAGGAGGAGCAGCGAGAGCGCAACATCACCCACCTCCCCGGCAGCCTCTGGGAGGCGATAGAGCTGGCCGAAGGGAGCGACCTCCTCCGCCGCTGCCTGGGCGACCACCTGTTCGATAGCCTGCTCACCAACAAGAAGATCGAATGGTCTGACTACCGCCGCCAGGTCACAGACTACGAGCTGAAGCGCTACCTACCGATGCTATAGGGCGCGGCGAGCAGGCCCCTACGGGTGGCGGCATAAGTTGCGGCGGACGCCTGAAGGTCAATTCGGGCGAGCGGCGCGGTATGTGGCGGAGTCGCTCGATGTCGGCTTGCACCGTCTTGGTGGGATCGAAAGCCGATCGCAATCGCAAGCCGAAGCAACGATACTCCTCGCGCGTAGCCTTTTCGGCTTCGCGCCAGTTCCCGCGCGCGGAAGCCCGGCGCTGCACGTTCAGCCGCTCGAGTCGTTAAAACGGCCCGGTCACCGGCCCGAGCGGATGTAGGAGCATACATGACGGAAGACGTCCTGGATCGACACGAGCAGCGTCTTTCGCCCTTTAGCCACGAACGGAAGGTGCCTGAACCCGCCGATGGACATCTTGTGCAGCGCCACAGCCAGTGTGTCTTCCTCGCGGAGGATGACCGGGTCCCGCGTCATGATGTCCTTCGCCGCCAGGGCGCTGAGGTCAATCTTGTCGCCCGCAGCCTTCATCAGCACGTCGCGTTCGGTGAGAATCCCCTGAATCCCATCCCCGTCCGTGACGAGCACGCACTCCGCCCCATGCTGGCGCATGAAGTGAACGGCGACGGTGACAGGATCGCCGGGCGCCACGCTCAACGCCTCTTCCGCGCCGATGCCGCCGAGCCGGTCGGTCATCAGGTGTTCCTCGAACTCCGTCTCAGCCTTGGGGAGGGCAAGGTTGCGGAGGTCCTGACCGCAGCTCTCGCAGAGTTCGGCGCCGGAGATGTTCTCCGCCTTGCAGTCCGGACAGATGATCATGCTAGCTCCTCGCCCCTCACTCTACGATCCACGTATCGCCCTCCGTGAGGAGGGCGGCGAGGTCGCCTTCGCCGCTGGCGGACACAGCGCTCTTGATCTGCTCCTCCATCAGCCCTTCGTAGGTAGGGCGCTGGACGGCGCGGAAGACGCCCAGCGGCACGGCGTACTGGGGGTACTCCATGCGGGCAAGTATGGAAGCGATGGCGGGGTCCTCACGAGTCTCGTCGTGGATAAGGAGGTCGTCCTCCGTCACGCCGTTACCTAGCTTAAGGACCTCCGGCGTTGTTCCGTTCAGCCTGATGCCCCGATCCCTGTCCTTGCCGAAGATAAGAGGCTTACCGTGCTCCAATATGATCGTCCGGTCTGGACGGACGGCCTTGTCAGCGAACTCCGCGAAAGCGCCGTCGTTGAACACGTTGCAGTTCTGGTACACCTCCACGAACGAGGTTCCCTTGTGATGCGCCGCCCGCTCCAACGTTCCGACGAGGTGGCGCACATCGATATCCAGTGAGCGGGCGACAAACGTCGCCTCGGCGCCCAGGGCGACGCTGAGGGGGTTCAGTGGATAGTCGATGGAGCCGAGAGGCGAGCTCTTCGTGCGCTTGCCCAGCTCCGAGGTGGGAGAGTACTGCCCTTTGGTGAGGCCGTAGATGCGGTTGTTGAACAGGACGATGACGATATCTACGTTCCGCCGCATCACGTGGAGCAGGTGGTTGCCGCCGATGCTCAGCCCGTCCCCATCGCCGGTGATGACCCACACTTGCAGCTCCGGCCGGGACGCCTTCAGGCCGGTGGCGATGGTGGGGGCACGTCCGTGGATACCGTGGAACCCGTAGGTGTTCATGTAGTAGGGCAGCCTGCTGCTGCAGCCGATGCCCGAGATGAAGACTATCTTCTCCTTGGCGATGCCCAGCTCCGGCATGAGCTTCTGGGTCTGCGCCAGCACCGAGTAGTCGCCGCAGCCGGGACACCAGCGCACCTCCTGGTCCGAGACGAAGTCCTTTCGACCCAGCGTAAGGGTACTGTCCGGCTCTGCCGTCGTCATGAGACGCCTACCCTTGTGCCGACCAGCTCGGCAATCTTCTCCTCGATCTCGCGGATCAGGAACGGCCTGCCGCTGACCTTGTTGAGCCCGAAGGCGTCGACGAGATAGCGCGCACGGATGAGCATCCGGAGCTGACCCAGGTTCAGCTCCGGGATCAGCACCCTCTCGAAGCGCGAGAGCAGGCCGCCGAGGTTCGGGGGGAACGGGTTCAGATACCGCAGGTGGGCGCATGAGACCGGCATCCCGCTGGCCTGAGCGCGCTGCACCGCCGAAAGGATCGCGCCGTAGGTGCTGCCCCAGCCGACTACGAGCAGGCTCCCTTCCGGCTCGCCTACGACTTCCACATCAGGGATATCGTTCGCGATCCTTTCGATCTTCTCCGCGCGGTAGGCCACCATGCGCATATGGTTCTCAGCGTCGTAGCTGACGTTCCCGGAGACGTCCGCCTTCTCCAGGCCGCCGATGCGATGCTCTAGGCCGGGCGTGCCCGGAACGGCCCAGGGCCGGGCCAGCGTGTCCTCGTCCCGGGCGTACGGGCGGAAGGTATCCGGGTCGGTCGCAAACTTGACCTCTATCTTGAGCAGCTGTTCGATCGAGGGGATGAGCCACGGCTCGGAACCGGTACCTAGATAGCCGTCGGAGAGGAAGACGGTGGGCACCATGTACTTCAGGGCGATCCGGAAGGACTCGATCGCCATGTCGAAGCATTCGGCCGGCGTCGCCGGCGCGACTACGGCGACCGGAGCCTCACCGTTCCGTCCGAACATCACCTGCAGTAGGTCCGCTTGCTCCGTCTTCGTCGGCATGCCGGTGCTGGGACCCGAGCGCTGGATCATCGCCACGACGATGGGGAGCTCAACCATCACGGCCAGTCCGAGCGATTCACTCTTCAGAGCGAGACCGGGCCCGCTGGTCCCGGTGAGACCCAGCGACCCGCCAAACGCCGCACCGATGGCGGCTCCTATAGCCGCGATCTCGTCCTCCGCCTGGAAGGTCTTGACCCCGAAGTTCTTGAACCGCGCCAGCTCGTGAAGGATGTCGCTGGCTGGCGTGATCGGGTAGCTGCCGTAGAACAGCGGCCTGCCGGACAGATGGGAGGCCGCGAGGAAGCCCAGCGCCGTCGCCTGGTTGCCGGTGATGTTGCGGTAGCGGCCGGGGGCCAGCCGCGCCTTCGGCACGCGATAGTGGACGGGGAACATCTCCGCCGTCTCGCCAAAGTTGTACCCGGCCTTCAGTGTGTCCGCGTTGGCCTTGGCCACGTCCGGGTTCTTGGCGAACTTCGACTCGATCCAGTGAAGCGTCGGCTCCAGAGGGCGTTCGAAGAGCCAGAACATTAGGCCAAGGGCAAAGAAGTTCTTTGACCGGTCAACCTGCGTGGTCGATAGGCCGCTCTTCTTGAGCGCCCGGGCGTTCATGCTGGTGATCGGAACGGTAATGACGCGATACCC
>JADFRV010000177.1 GCA_022561095.1 Chloroflexota bacterium
TGGCGGCGGAGAGCCGCGGAGAACTTCGAGCCAGCTGACGTCTCGCCGCCTGGTCTGATGGCGAGACCGGTGCCGGAGGCCCCGCCAGGCGCGCGAAGGCTGTTGCCGAGCGGCGTAACCCGGCCATTTTCCGATCTGGAAGGGCCTGGGGAATCGCCTGACAGCATTAGCGACAGACCGAGTGGGCGTCCCCCGAGCTTCGCAGCCCCTTTTTGTGCGCAAGAAGGGATTCATACGAGGCTGCGGTCCAGCCCGTTACGCCCTGGCTGTTTCCCACCCCTCGACGCGAATGCATGCTACCCAGTGCCCAGGGGATACCTCTCGCAACTCGGGCATCTCGAGGCGGCAGTCCTCGATCATGATGGGGCACCGAGTGTGGAATACGCAGCCCTCGGGGGGGTTCATCGGGCTGGGCACGTCCCCGGTCAGGATGATGCGCTCGCGGGTGGCCTCGATGACTGGGTCGGGGATGGGCACGGCGGAGAGGAGCGCCCTTGTGTAGGGGTGCAGCGGATTCTCGTACAGCGTGGCGCGGTCGGTCAGCTCCATCAGTTTGCCGAGATACATCACGGCGACGCGGTCGCTGATGTGCCGCACCACCGAGAGGTCGTGGGCGATGAACAGGTAGGTCAGGCCGAAGTTGTCCTGAAGCTCCTCCAGCAGGTTGATGATCTGGGCCTGGATGGAGACGTCCAGCGCAGACACGGGCTCATCGGCGACGATGAAGGTGGGCTGGACGGCGAGGGCACGGGCGATGCCGATACGCTGGCGCTGGCCGCCGGAGAACTCGTGCGGGTAGCGGTTGGCGTAGTAGGGGTTGAGGCCAACGACGCGCATGAGCTCCTGCACACGCTCCCGCCGTTCGTTGCGGTCCTTCGCCAGGCCGTGGATGACGATAGGTTCGCCGATGATGGAGCCGATGGTCATGCGGGGGTTCAAAGACGCGTACGGGTCCTGGAAGATCATCTGCATGCGACGGCGCATGCGGCGAATCTCGCCGGCTTTCATGCGGGTGAGATCCTGGCCTTCGAATACGACCTCACCGGAAGTGGGCTTGTATAGCATAAGGATGACGCGTCCCAGCGTGGTCTTGCCGCAGCCGCTCTCGCCTACCAGCCCCAGCGTCTCGCCGCGCTTGATCTCGAATTCCACGCCGTCGACGGCCTTAACGTCGGCGACCTTCCTCTGGAAGATGATGCCGGCCGTGACCGGGAAGTGCATCCGGATGTCGCTGATCCTGACGATGGTGTCGTCACCGGAACCGGCGGCGGGTACCCTGGGTGCCTGCTCTACAGCCATGCTCTCTCCTCCTACGCAGGCGTCGGCGATTTAGCGGCCTGAGCCACGCGTTCCCATTCCCAACAAGCGCTGTGATGGTCGCTGCCAACAGGGAGCAGAGGGGGAACCTCCACCGCACAGCGGTCCACGGAGAACCGGCAGCGCGGCCGGAAGGAACAGCCCTCCGGGATCCGCACCATGTCCGGGGGCATACCCTCAATGGGCTCCAGCTTCTCCTTGCGGACCTGGTCCAAACGGGGAACGGACTTGAGGAGCCCCAGCGTGTACGGGTGTCGCGGCTGGCCGTAGAGCTCACGGGCAGTAGCCGACTCCACGATCTTTCCCGCGTACATCACGTTCACCCGGTCGGCGTAGCGGGCGACCACGCCCAGGTTGTGGGTGATGATGATCACCGAGGTTCCCAACTCGCGGGTAAGGCGGGTGAGCAGCTCCAGTATCTGGGCCTGGATGGTGACATCCAGGGCAGTGGTGGGCTCATCCGCGAGGAGCAGCTTGGGGTTACAGGAGAGCGCCATGGCGATCATGACGCGCTGTCGCATGCCGCCGGAGAACTGGTGGGGGTAGTCGTTAATGCGGGAGCGGGCATCAGAGATTCCCACCGTCTCGAGTAGCTCCACGGCCCGCTGGGTGGCAGAACGGCGGTCCATCTTCAGGTGCAGCTCCAGCGTTTCGGTTAGCTGGCGACCGATGGTCAGGACGGGGTTCAGAGAGGTCATGGGCTCCTGGAAGATCATGGCGATGGCGTTGCCGCGGATGTGGCGGATCTCGGACTCGCTCATGCGGGTCAGGTCTTTGCCCTCAAAGTGAACGGAGCCGGAGACGATCTTGCCGGGCGGTATTGGTATCAGGCGAAGGATGGAGAGAGCGGACACGGTTTTGCCGCAGCCGCTCTCGCCGACCAGTCCTAGTATCTCGCCCTGTTCTACGTGGAAGGTGACGCCGTCAACGGCCTTGACCACACCTTCTTCGGTATAGAAGTAAGTCTTGAGGTCGTCAACCCGCAGCAACGGTTCGGCCAACAGATCCTCCTTCGGCGGCCGCTTCAGTGTCGGGCCAGCTCAGTTGATATAGCCCTGAGGCTAAGCGCGCCCTTATGGTGGGGAAGGGGGGACTCGAACCCCCACGCCTTTCGGCACGTGAACCTAAATCACGCTCGTCTACCAGTTCCGACACTTCCCCGATTTGTTTCACGACTTCGCACATAGTCTGGGGGGCCGCCCGGGACTCGAACCCGGAACCTGCTGATTAAGAGTCAGCTGCTCTGCCAGTTGAGCTAGCGGCCCATTTTCCATATCTACTTAGAGCAGATGACTTGTGTAGACTTGACGCACAGCGCTCCGAGAGCAGATAATTGATGCGGCCGGAAAACCACGTCAACATCGGCAGAGGAGGTAACCATGCGCCAAATCCACACAGTAAACGATACCATACCTGACGGCGACTTAGCTGTCAACGCTGAGTCCTTCGCCCGCCACTTGCGGGCCGAGAACCTGTCCCCTCGGACGCAGAAGACATACCTCGAAGCCGTCACCCTGTTCGGGCAATACCTGGCCGACAAGGGCATGCCTCAGGACGTGGCCAACATCACCCGTGAGCACGTGGAGGCGTTCATGGGGCATATCCTTGGGCGCTGGAAGCCGGCCACTGCTGCAAATCGCTACCGGTCCTTGCAGCAGTATTTCCGCTGGCTCGAGGAGGAGGGGGAACTCACCGGTGGCAACCCAATGGCCAAGATGCGGCCGCCGCGGGTCCCGGAGGAGCCGCCCGACGTGCTGCGCGAAGACGACCTCAGAGCGCTACTCGCCACCTGTGAGAAGGGGCACGACTACGAGAGCCGCCGCGATCATGCCCTGCTTAGAGTGTTTATCGATACCGGCGCTCGCCTGGGGGAGATCGCGGGGCTCCGACTAGACCCTAACGACGACGAGAATAACGACATCGACTTGGACCAAGGGTTCCTGCGCGTTCTCGGCAAGGGCCAGCGCATCAGGCTGGTGCCGGTGGGAAACAAAGCCGTTCGAGCGCTGGACCGATACCTGCGAGTGCGGGGCCGCCACACCCGGGCCGACACAACGGCGCTCTGGCTTGGTTACAAGGGGCCGATGACGGACAGCGGCATCCGCCAGGTCATCCGCCGCAGAGGCCGTCAGGCGGGCTTCAAGAAACAGCTCCACCCCCACCAGCTCCGCCACGCCGCCTATGGCGAACAGCGGCAGCAGCGATAGCGCGTCCGAGAGCGCCGCCTGAGTAGCGAACACCCTCGCCTGCTTCCCCTCCGGCGCCTCCCGGTTGAGCACCGCCTTGCCCGCCACGCCCACCACCGTCGCCGAGAAGCCCACCGGGATCGCCAGGATCATCACCAGGGTGATTACGGAGGAGACACCCACCTCCCGCTCCACGAACCCTAGCCCCAGCTCCACATTGTCCAGGAGGAAGTCCTGGATATAGACCACCAGGCCCAGCCCGGCGATGCCCACCACATACAACACGAACCCGCCCGCGGCGACCTTCGCAGCGCCCAGCCAGCGCGCCAGCGCCGGCGTCACCGCCAGAGCAATCAGCGCCCCTATCGCCGCGGGCGCCACCACGAACACCACGTTCTCCGTCTCGATGTCCAGCACATCCTCGGTGTAGCGTGGCGCCACCACCACAAGCGCCTTCGCCAGCGTGCCCACCACTGTCAGGTACACCAGCGCCAGGAACGCCCGCCGGCTCGTCCGCAGCACCCTCCAGCCGGCGGTCATTACCCGTGTCAAGATCATGGCCAATGTGGACATTTCCGAGAGTCGCCTGCCTCAGGATGGTCGTATCAGCTTCCTCTGGGAAGGAAAGGCCTTCGACCTCCGGGTCTCAACGTTTCCTACTATTCATGGTGAGAAGGTGGTGATCCGAATCCTTGACAAGGAGCGGGTGATCCTGGGGTTGGAGCAGCTGGGACTCAAGCCAGCAGTCCTCAGCGTTTTTAAAAAAAGCGTTACGAGACCCCATGGGGTCATCCTGGTGACTGGCCCAACGGGATCCGGGAAGACCACGACCCTTTATTCCACTCTGAACTATGTCGCCTCGGCCGAGATGAACGTGATGACCCTGGAAGATCCCGTGGAATACGAGATTCCCAATATCCAGCAGTCTCAGATTAACCCAAGGGCTGGTTTGACCTTTGCCTCCGGGTTGAGGGCCATGCTGCGTCAGGATCCTGATATTATCCTGGTTGGGGAGATGCGAGATGCGGAGACTGCGGAGGTGGCCATCCGAGCTGCTTTAACCGGCCACCTGGTTTTTAGCACCCTTCATACCAATGACGCCGTTGGCGCCATCCCCCGGTTGTTGGACATGGGG
>JADFRV010000178.1 GCA_022561095.1 Chloroflexota bacterium
GTCGAAGTAGGTCCCGCTCATCACGTGCCCGGAGGGGAAGCTGGGGCTGCTAAAGGCGGCGCGTAGCTCCACCAGGTCCGCGGTTGGACGTGGCCTGTCCACGATCTCCTTGATGCCGGCCTGGAGCAGAAGAAGGACGATAAGGGCGGCCGCGAATACCAGCGCCTCCAGCTGGTATCCACGAAGCCATAGCAGGAGAGCCAGCGCCCCTCCCGCGGCCAGGAGGAACTGGGTGGAGGTTATTGAGCGGACGGTGTCGGACAGCGATTCGCCGGGGAAGGGGAGGCCTTGCAGCCAGGACGCCGTCCCCGTGTCGCCGGGGAGCTTATCGTGGATCGAGGCCAGGGTGGAGAGGGCGATGGAGAGGGCAAGCAGCGCTAGCCACAGCGCGGCGGTAGAGGCCAGCAACCGTTCAGACATCGCAGCTAGATTATAGGTGGCGTCAGCTCGGCTCTACGCTCCGGCACCACTTTTTAGATACGAAATCGGCCCCTGAGCGGGGGCCAAAGTCGTCTCGCGGGGCGTTTGACAGCCACGTTGACAGCCACGCGGCGCTAATTAGACGCCGCAAGCAGCCGATCCATCTTCTCCGCCGCGTCCGCCTGCATGGAGGGCAGGACGTGGCTGTAGATGTCCAGCGTCACGCTGATCGAGGAGTGGCCCAACATCTCTTGGACAACCTTCGGGTGAACGCCCTCTGCGAGCAGCAGGGAGGCGCAGGAGTGGCGCAGATCGTGAAACCGCATGTGGGGCAGGCCAGCCCGCTCTAACAGCGGCCAGAAGGACCCGCGCAAGAGGTTGGCCTTGTCTATCGGATTCCCCCGGCGGTTGGAGAATACCAAGTCCAAGTCCTCCCAGGTTTCCGCCCGCAGGCGTTCTTTGTTCTGGGCTAGACGCCGCTCACGCAACGCCTCTACCGCCGACCCCGACAGCGAGACTGTGCGCCTTCCCGCCGCCGTCTTCGGCTCGCTGAATACCCACTCGCCTGCCATCCGGTAGACTTGCTGACGAACGTGAAGGACGGCCCGGTTCAGGTCTACGTCTGCCCATCGTAGACCCAGGATTTCCCCTTGCCTAAGCCCACAGGTTAAGGCCAAGAGGTACACGCCATATAACCTGTCGGAGAGGGCCGCTTTCAGGAGCAATGCGGCCTCATCCGGTGCGAGGGTGCGAAACTCCCGCCTGGGGGCGGATGGGGGCGCGGCGACCGAGGCGGGGTTGACGGCAATCGCTCCCCGGCGCTGCGCGTGGGAGAGGGCACGGTGTAGGACGGCATGGATCATCCGCACAGTCTTCGGGCTCAACCCACCGCTCAGCAGGCGGCTATAGAGGCCGTCCAGATCGTCGGCGCTGAGTCGAGCCAATTTCAGGTGCCCGATCGCAGGGATGATGTGCTTTCGCAGCGATACTTCGTAAATCGCGTAGGTGCTGACGCGGATGCTACGCCTTGCGGTATCCTCCAGCCAGCGGTTCAGGAAGTCCCCTAGCTTCTCCCTCTCAGGGACGGGGGACTTACCTAGCTGGCGGTCCCTGACGGCCCCTGCCAGCCGAGATGCGACTTCCTGCCGCGTCGCCCCGTAGAAGGACTTACGCTGGCGTTTTCCCCCGCTGTAGCCGACGTGCAAGACAGCAACCCATCGTCCGTCCGCCCTTCGGTAAACGCTACCCTCTTGAACGCCGCGTCTTGCCATTGTCGGCCTCCTTTCGTCGCTGACGGTGTGCCTTCTGTCGGCAAGCCGCGCTGTCGTACTCCTGCCACGCCGTTCGCGGCAGAAACGCCTTCTTGCAGATCGGGCAGCGCGGCAGCTTCATCGCGCACAACCGTAACGCATTGGCCTACGCCTGTCAAGCCCCCTGCTCCCGCACCTTCCGGTCTATGTACTCGGTCAGGGCCGCCAGCGGTACGCGGCGGCTACGTCCGATCTTGAGGGATACGATCTCGCGTGTGAGCAGCAGTTCATACAGCGAGCTGCGGGCGATGGACAGCCGCCGTGCCGCCTCAACCGGCGTCAGCAGCAGGGGTTGGAGGACGCTACTTTCCATCCGCCCCCTCGCCCATACCCGTATTAGCCGACACATCCAACACATCCAACACATCGCCCCTATCTGTATCTGACGTTTGTGTCGCTTGTGTCGCTTGTGTCGCTCTTTCAGGGGTAGGGGCAGAGAGGTATCGCGCCCACTCCGAGACGAATGTTTTCCTGTAATATCCTCGCGCCGTGATCTCCCCGTCCAGGCGGATTGTGCCCGGCTTTATGGTGAAGGGTCGCAGCCGCTTGCTGAGCCCCCTGGCGTCCAGCAGTCTCCCCTTCAGGTCGCCCCACGGAGCCTCTTCCAGCCTCACCAGGGCGCGGATAAGGTCCGTGCTAGTGATCTTGTCCGGGTCTCCGCGATCGGCGAAGATGTCCCGAATATGCGCCAGCAAAAGCACGCCCTCCGATTCGTCCTCGCGGCCATCTCCCACGGACAGCGCCAGGGCTGCGATGCGCCCCCGCTGGGGCCAGCCCTCGTCCGCCATATCGGCTATCGCCAGTAGAACCTCCCAGCCGTCCCTGGCCCTATCGTCTAGCGCTTCCGGTAGGTCGGGCTCAGCCCCCGCCAACGCCTCACTGCTGCCGGCCCACGCCTCCAGCCTTTCCTTTAATGAGGCCGCCTCCTCCCGCGCCTTGCGATACCTGAACCGACGCGCCTTCTCCTTCGGAGCCTTACGCTTGAGGACGATGGAAATAGAGCGGTCCTCAACGGTGTCGGGTAATCTGCCGATCCCAGCGATGGCTTTGGCTGAGAAGGTGCTGAAGATGCCATACGTCATGTTCGCGCCTTGCCCGACGCAAACCGTTGTAGAGCCGCCGCGACGGTGGCCCGTGTTAAGGACGCCGCGCAGCGACTCGGCGTACTCCTCCCCGGACCTGAAGGCGCTGTCAGACTCGTCTAGCAGGAGTGTGGGTCGCTCTGCGTGTATCCTCCTGTAGAGCGCCGCAGGAGTTACCCGCCCCGTCAGCCAGGGAAGCGCCACGATGGGCTCCAGCACTTCCAGCAGGCGCGTCTTGCCGCTTCTCTTCTCTGCCGACGTGATAGCTAGGTAAGGCGTTGACTCGGCGGCGTCGAAGGCGTGAGTGTGGGCCGTCCATAACGTAATGGCGTCGGCCTGGGCGTCACTCAGCACGACGTACCTACGGATGAAGGTTCGTACGTGCTCCAACAAATAAGCCAGGCCGATGAAGTTTGGGGAGGCCGTATCGGCAGGCTGATTATTCCCGGCGAGGACGATCTTCTGACATCCGGCACAGAAGCCTTCCCCGCCATCCATCGGCGTGACTGATTCTGCCGGATGGGTGCAGGCGGCGCTCATGACGCAGCGCTCAGGAATTGCGCGTGACAGCGGCTACAGACGGTGCCCACGTTATGCGACGAATCATCACAGCAGACGCGGCTGATGAATCGCCACGAGCACTGGGGACACCGCTCCCAAATCGGCTCGGTGTTTGATTGGCTGGGGGAGTACGTTGTTACTGGATGTCCAGACAGACACACAAGCTGGCTCCTGTTTCTCAGGCAGCCGTCGGTCCTGTCCAGGGACTACATCATATTGCCAGTGTTACGTGATGTCAAGACGCGTATACGGAGGGACAGTTAGACTTGATCTAAGGGCTCCTAAAGGGCGGGGTTCCTTGGACGTCGTTAGCTTTCTAGCCCCTCAGAGCCCGTCAGATGAGCGAGAGTCGCGGACACCCCCTGAACCCCCTACAGGGACACAGAATGTCCGCGAGTCAGATAGCCGCACGGAAGTCTCCTGCTCCGTGTGCAGTTGCCTTCTACCCCGCCTATACGGGCCTCTCCAAGTAAGCGTTTACTGCGCCGACTGCGTAGAGGCTGAACGCTGCCCCTGCTGTAACCGCCCGGCCCGGCAACGGAGGGGAACCATTTAGTTAACGTGCCTGAAAGAAGGGCGGGCGTTAGTTAAGAGAAGGGCGGTTCACCTTAATTCCCCAACGACGGCACGCCGTTGATTAAGGGTATTTCATCAAGACGCGCCTTGATTAAGCAATCGGCCATATGCTTAAATAAGAGATGGTGAGTTACATGAAAAATGCCCGTGCCGGAGTATACGTCAAGCAGGTGAGAGGCTACAGAGCCTTTCTCCCTAGCCCCTTGCCGCCAGACCCGCCTCTAGCTATGGACAACGGGATGGTCACAGCTCTGTCAGCAGCTGACCGAGCACTCGGAAGGCTTGACGGTGCGACAGAGGTTCTCCCAAGCCCGGATCTCTTCATCGCTATGTACGTTAGGCGCGAATCAGTTCTTAGCTCACAGATCGAAGGAACTCAAGCCTCCCTTGCCGATGTACTTGAATACGAGGCTGACGCCGCCAGGAGGGGCCTCCCCGCCGATATTGAAGAAGTAGTAAACCACATCGGTGCAATGAAATATGGACTGCAGCGCTTGGTTGAACTGCCCGTGTCCTTGCGGCTTATAAGAGAGATTCATGAACGCCTCATGGCTAATGTTCGAGGCGGGCAAATGTCTCCGGGCGAGTTTCGCACCACCCAAAACTGGATTGGCCCACCTGGCTCAACATTAAATAGTGCAGTATTCGTTCCGCCGCCCCCGCATGAGATGAT
>JADFRV010000001.1:0-7125 GCA_022561095.1 Chloroflexota bacterium
TCGCACATTCCCGTAGGATTTCTTCTTATGGAGAGGGAACGGGGGTGACGTGAGGATTAGGTTGACGGACGCATCAGGGATGCTCGACAACAGATGCAGAGCGTCTCCACGGTATGCAGATCCAAGCTCGGTAGCGTAACGTGCCTTTTTCCCTAAGTTGACCATGAGCTGCGAGACATACTACCGGACCCATCCGACAAAGTCTAGAGGAGACTTCCCTCGCGATTGTGGATTTGACAGGCGGCCGCGACGAGTCCCGTTGACAGCTTGCCCGGCGTGATGACGTGTTTTGAGCTCCGATTGGCCCTCAGGACCCTGCGCGAAGTCCGCCTCACGGATAGGGTCGCTGGAGTTGTCGCAGCCGATTGTCCCACCGACAGCTCGTGAAGTCAAAGGCCTTAACGACGCTCCGGATGGCAACCAACGACCAAGCCTTGCGTTTTCTGCCAAGAGGACTAGAATTGTGGCCTACCGGGGGCTGACGTTGTCGCCCAGACAAGGCCGGCGTCATCAGCCCTATGCCGCAGAGAGGGAGGAGATGATGGTCACCGTCGTCGAGGAGCTAAAGAAGCTCGCGTCTGTCAATATCTTTGAAGCAGGAAGGGCCGAGAATAGCTATCTAGGCAGACCCTTCTATCTTGATTTCACCAGAACGAAAGTCCTTGTAAACGATGTATGGAAACAGCGAACCGGTGGAGTTCCATCCAACGCCTTCCTGCTTTGTTTCTACGATAACGAACCGGAGGTTGATGAAGCGATTCTGCTTCGGGTTCTAGGGCCTACTGCGCTTCCGTCAGATCCCGACGTGATCGCAGCGATGGTGGAACATTATAAAGAGAACGTGCCTGCTGGCAGCGCCACCAATCGCTTAGACAGCTATACGAGGTACGAGTTTCAGTTTTCTGGACTCGAATGCAGGGTGCTTGGGACATTCTACAAAGATGAATCCGAGGCAACTGTGTTTGGTGCCGACGTCGACAACTTTTATAGCCCCAACAACTACTCGGTCTACAAACCAGGTGGAAAGGCTCTCGAGTACATTGTGAACTTCCGCGAAGGCGAGGGGATACCCGGGGGCGTGGGTGATCGGCGCATAGGGCAGGTTCGCTATAGCGCTACGCGTCGGCATGAGGACTCTGTCGTAGTCCCCGTATACGTCTCAGCGATTGATTTCCTCGGCAAGCGATCGGCAATGTTCGGAATGACCCGAACTGGAAAGTCAAACAGCGTCAAGAAGGTGATACAGGAAATCAGAGAGATCTCTCGGGAACGAATCGAGCTACCCGATGGCCCCATCGAACCTGTTGGGCAGATCATATTCGACGTAAACGGAGAGTACGCGAATGCCAATCAGCAAGATGAGGGAACGGCCATCTTCGAGCTATTCGACGCCGAAGACGAGGTTGTGCGCTACAGCGTGATTGAAAAGCCAGGTTTCCGAGTCATGAAGCTCAACTTCTATGAGAGCATTGAAGAGGGCTTCGGGATGATTACGGCCCTGCTGCGGGATGACAATGCTGACTACGTGAAGAGCTTCTGCGCCGTCGATCTGACGTCGCCCGACGACAGCGACACGAGCGCAACGGTTCGCCACCAGCGCCGCGTCGCAGCCTATAATTGCTGCTTGAATGCGGCCGGATTCGCTCCGCCGAGCGGGTTCAAAGTCAAGTTCGAAGGTAACAGCACGCTCAACTCGCTCGCCCACGACATAGACCCGAAGCGTGGAGTCACATTGGACCAAGCCACGACGTGGCTCACACTCATTTGGGAAAAGTATGGCAGCCATGAATACTTCAGCGAGTACAGACGTAAGAATGGTAGAGAATGGGCTGATGAGGACCTCAAGGCCATGCTGACGTTTCTCACTCGGCGTCGGGAGGGCGGGGGCGGGGGAGGTATCAGCGGCTATCTCAAGCTGCGCCAGGCGAGGGAGCGACATACGTCGACAGCTGGTCAATCGTTTGAAAATGACATAGTGGACCTGCTGCGACGCGGAAAGATTGTAATAGCGGACCTATCGCAGGGCGACCCAGAGTTGCAGCGCATATACTCAGAGCGGATCTGTATGCGCATCTTCAGAGCCTCGATGGACAGCTTCGTAGCCAACGAACCAATGAACTTCATACAGATGTACTTTGAGGAGGCTCATAACCTCTTCCCGCGACGGGACGACCGCAACCTTGGTCAGATATACACTCGGCTCGCGAAGGAAGGGGCGAAACTAAGGATCGGTCTAAGCTATGCCACCCAAGAGGTAAGCTCCATATCGTCGAACATCCTGAAGAATACGCAGAACTGGTTTATCACGCACCTCAACAACCAGGACGAGCTTCGGGAAATTCAGAAGTACTATGATTTCGAAGATTTCGTAGATAGTCTTCGGATGACAATGGATAAGGGATTTACGAGAGTCAAGACCTACTCCAACGCCTTCACTGTTCCGGTGCAGATCGATCGCTTCTCGATAGCTCAGCCGGACGAAGACTAGCGAGGGATAGCGAGGACGGAAATGGCGTATTCGAGCACGAAGGGTCGGAGGCCGATCGAACGGGCCAGCAAGATCTCTCACGCCGAAATAATCAACAATCAGAACGTCCGGGCACTGCTAGATCGATGCACGATTCCAAGTGCACCACGTGGACAAGATGTCCCGCCGCTCACTGTTTCAGTAGAGACACCCGATAGGTCTAGCATTGCGACCGTCGTCGCCGTCGATGGTGGCTATCGAGAAACATTCGTGCGCGAGGAGTTCCCGTCAGCCTCGGTCACATTTATTGTCTTCGGGCCGTTGCTGTTTCAACTTGAGGATCTCCGATCGATCGATGCACAGGCGTTCATTGCGCCCGAAGATATAGAGAGGCTCAAGAACATCGAACGGTTCACGCTCGCGCTCCCAACAAGAAATGTGATTCTGGACGGAGCGTCCTCTCTCAGCGAATCCGTGCGTAAGACCCTATTCGAGGCCCTAGGCGCGCGCCGGCCACCGGACGAGCCCCTCATCGATGCTCTACGATGGCTGATCTTTCGAGAGTGGCTGAAAGACGACGGGAAACTTCGGGAATGGACACTGCCATCGTGCCCTAACAGAGGTTGTGGCGCCCGAGATCTGACACTTCGTCGAGACACACCCAACGAGAGCAAGTGCCCGACTTGCGGCGGCCCGATCTACGTCACGGACGTGCTTCGTCTTCATGAAGTCATCACCGATGATCAAGGTGCCGGCGGCATTCTCGGCTACCTTATTACGTTTCTTGAGCAGCTCGTCATTGTTCACGTCATCAAATCGGTGTTGCGACTTCGGCCAGATCTCCTACGCGAGATATTGTTCGTTAAGGACGGTCCGCTCGCGTTCTTCGGCCAGACAGCGCCCCTGCATAGACCAATGCGAGAGCTTGTCCTCTTCTTGCTGAATCAGTCACCAAGCGGAAACCAGCACCAGCCAGCCATTTTGAACCTCGTAGGAATAGAGAAGTCCGGACCATTCGTCGAGCACGCGATGCTAATCGAGGATCACATACCTAAAGGCAACGCGCTGCTGCTATCCGACGAATACATCTATCGTTACATCGTCCCTGGCGACGCCACAACACAGAACTACGGAACGAACACCTACTATGGGCGAAAGCTCATCTATCGAAGCCCTGAGGGAAGCACATACGTCGTAACCGTACCGACGATCACTGAGACGAAGAGTCCGTCGATAGCGGACTTTCCTAACCTCAACGATATCCTGTCCGTTCTGGGCCAGCTGAGATGTAGCATGTACGACAATGCACTGATCCCTATTGCTCTCGCCAACAAACTTGTATCGCTGTCCGAGTATCCTGGACAACGTATACTGGAGGCTTTCGCCAGAGAACAAGTTGCTCCGTGAGGTCAGAACAACTCCCCTTAGCAAGCGAGAGGCACGATGTCCTCAGTGGCCATGACGACTATCGGACGATTCGAATACCGCCTGGCGGCGTAGCGACTTCAGACTTTGACCCATCGGAAAGGCAGCAGTGTGAAATTTGTTGAGGATGGATATGAAGCAGCCGATGCAATGCTGCGAAACTTCGAGTGGAGCAATAACATCAGTGGGTTCCGAGGCGGACGCGCATGCATCCCCAAGGAGTATCCGGAAGACGGGGCGCAAACGTTGACTTATTGCAAGGCCTGGCGTGAAGAATCGATAACTGGGCGGGTTTTGCCCTCGCGCCGACTTCTGGGACACAGCGCTTAGGCCGAGATGTTTGGGAAGCAGATGGTCGTCGGTTCACGACCATCTGAACAAACACTCTTCTGCGATTGGAGCGGGCGATGGGGATCGAACCCACGGCCCTCTGGGCGGGCCTTTATCTTCGCCGCCCCCCGCCTACCCCACGTTGCCCTTCAGTCGACACACCGACTGAGCGCTAGACGAACCTCACAATTAGGAAACGTGGCCCTCCGCGCCAAGCCCGTCAGGCGAAGCCTATCCCTCCCTCGTGAGAGTGAGCAGCTACTGCTTACGATGAGGCGCTAGAAGTTTCTTGAGGTACCGCCAACGCTGGCGGATAGCGTCCGCGCTGGGTGGCTGCAACCCGTGGTCGGCTAGGTAGTTCCTTAGCACCCTGCCGCGCAGATCATAAACGTGACGGGCTTTAATGATCCCAAGATTGAGCGGCGTCGCCGCACGACTGCCGATGAGCCCGCGCCAGTCGATGCGATCAAACTCCTCTTCGCTAAGCGTTGGGCTAGACGTCCCCTCTGTGGGGCTGCGATAATCCCCCAACGGACGAAGCTTCCAGTCAGACATCACCTTCCTGTGTAGCCAGTCCCTCAGCTCTTGCAACAGGCGGCCCCTGTTGAAGTTCAAGCCGAACAGGTGAGTGACAAGGTTAGCATCGTGGTGGATCCAGAACGACTTGCCGCCGGACTTTTCCCCTGACTCGAGGGCATCCACCATATCTCTTCTCGCCAGTAGCACAAGACGTAGGGCATCGACAGGCGGCGTCGGTTCACCCAGGCGAACCATCTGGCCAGAGTAGCCTGACTCGCTCCGCCGCATAAAGAGAGCGAAAGTACCAGCGAGAGGGACGAGAATGAACTGCTCCCCCTTCATGACTAGAGATCGAAGTTCCCGTTCACTGCTGGCGTTGTGTGTTGCGGGACCCGTGTTGTGCGCCCTTTTGTAAGCTTCTTGAAGGATCTGGGTGAGCCTAAACTCAAGCGGGTCCAGGGTAGGGTCGTCACGGCGCTCCCACGTATCAGCCTTCGCAACATTCCGCGCCATCTCCTCCAGCGTCTGGCCGCTGATCAGTCTCATAGCGATGACATTGGCCTCCTGTTGAACGTCATCCAGACCAACGTCACGGGGCGGCCACTGCTCATATACCATCAGGGCTACCTTGCTGATCTTCCACTTGAATATGTCCGTGACCAGGACTTCTCGCGCCTTAGATGCCTGCTCTCTACCCGCCTCCCAGGGCCCCATAGGGTAGAGAGGCCGTTCGGGGACCCACCCCAGCGCGTAAGCCGCCAATAGGTTCAGGGCGAATAGGTAGGCCCTTGATTTGGGCTCTTGCCGATGAAGCTGCACCGCAGCTTCCGTGAAGGATAAGGTGGGCGGAATCCTGTCGGGGTAGGCCGCCTCCAAGGGGAACCCTTGCACGAGTTCCTCGTCGAGCAACTCGTAGACCCAGAATCCGTAGAACTCAGCACGCGCCTCCTGCTCAACAAAGCTGGCGAACCCGCCGAAATTTGGGATTACAGCCGCTGATGGGCGGGGCGCATTGGCGCCGAACCTTTCCGCCAGAAGCTCCCGTAACGGCGGATCTATCGGCGTGCCTGAGGTCAGCCTTCGAGCGACCCTGATCCGCTTAGGCATCTTCTCACGCACTTCCTAATTCGCTGGTGAAATCACAGAGCGGCTCAGACCGCAACAGAGGAGGACTGAGATGGATAGACTCATCCGAATTGGAGACGCAGCTCGACGCCTCGGCGTTTCACCCATCACCTTGAGGCGCCTCGAGCGTGCCCGAGCCATACCAGCGGCACGACGACACCCTCGCACGGCGGCGCGCTACTGGCTCGAGTCGGAGCTGGATGGTATCCGGCAGGCGCTGGAGCCAAGGCCGACTGCCCTACGCCAGGAAGGAGATGAGTGATGATTACTGACTAGCAGGAGGCGGCCTAGCCATACGAGAAACGAATTCGATTCTCCGGCTGAGAAAGCCGGGAGTAGAAAGAGAGAGATAAGCGATGTCCCATGAACGATTTGAGCCAGAAGAGACGCTCAATAGCATCGACGAAGGGAGAAATACGGTGCCTAACCCGAAGCCGGAAGATAGACAGCGCGTACGGACAACGAAGGGACACCAACCACTGTCCGCGCTGAGAACAGCCGCACGGGTTGTCGATTTCAAGTCTCCTGGCAAGGGGTGCGGCGCGCCGACAGACCGGCCCGTGACTGTCCTAACGAAGAAAGCAATCGGGATGGAAGTAAGTGGGGGTGGCGCGTGTGTCGAGGGTTTCCGCTTGTCTTTCGACTCTGCCGACTTCATTGTCATTGGCGACACTTACAACACTTACACCGGAATGGACGACCGTAACCCGTACTTCTGCCTCTACTGGCGGAACAAATATGGCCCGGGCGCTTCTGAGTGGACTTGTTCCCTGTCATCGCCCGAGATGGATGGGGCGCCGCTGGACTGGGTGAGGAAGTATCCTTACCTGCTCCCGCTATTTGGGCCAGAGGTATGGTTGGAGATTCCGCTAGAGGACGTCGTGGCCTGGGGCGAAACCGCAAGCATCATCGGGTGCCGCTACGACATAGCCGCTGAGGATGGCGTCTTGGCCATTGAACGTCGGGCAATAGATGACCCTATGGGAACGGCACGCTTTTACGTGTACCGGCGCGAGACCGGCCACGATGTGGCGTATTTTCATGTGGTCGAAGGCGAGCTCTATTTTGGCATCGACCACGGTGCGTGGCGGGCACTGAGCGAGTGGTTACCGGATAGCGCGAAAATCATCTTCGCACCGACTGCTACACCGACGCCACTAAGAGTCGGTGCGATAAAGGGCTCACAATTCGGAATCGAGGTTAAGGCCGGGGTGAAGTTTGAAGAATATCACCCCTAGTTAGTGTTTGGGGCTGCGGCA
>JADFRV010000001.1:7135-11232 GCA_022561095.1 Chloroflexota bacterium
GAGGACACTCCACGTCGAAGAGGAACATCCCATGAAATCATCACAATCGAGCACGCATCAAGTCAATCCTTGCCGAGCCGCCGCCCTCAAGTATCGGCGGCGCGGCTGGGCACCTATACCAGTCCATCCAAGGGATAAGCGTCCCGAAGGGAACGCGTGGCAGAAGCTACGCCTGAGCGAGAAGGACATTCCCTTCTATTTCCAGGATGGACAGAACGTCGGCGTCCTTCTCGGGGAGCCGTCTAACAACCTGACGGACATAGACTTGGACGCGTTGGAAGCGGTGGGGCTCGCGGACGCGTTCCTTCCAAAGACTGATGCCATCTTTGGCAGGCAGGGGAAGCCGCGCAGTCACTGGGAATACGTGGTTGACCCTCTGTTGGACACGGAGCGCTTCAGTGACACGGGCGGAGAAGTGCTCGTGGAAGTCCGCTCCACTGGTGCCCAGACCGTGTTTCCCTCCTCGACTCACCCAAGCGGCGACTCGATTACATGGGAGAGCGTCGGCGACCCTACCGTAGTAGACGGCCCCACACTGCGCTCGCGCGTAGCGCGCCTGGCCGCTGCGGCAATTCTTGTGCGCCACTGGCCAGCCGAGGGCAGCCGACAAGATGTGGCGTTAGCGCTGGCTGGCGGGCTACTGCGTGGAGGATGGGAGGAGGAAGAGGTTTCGGAGTTTATTGGCATCGTGGCCGAAATCGCGGGCGACGAAGAGAGAGCGAAGCGAGCGGCGGCAGGAGGGTATACCGGCCGTCGCCTGGAAGAGGGAAAACCCGCAACGGCCTGGCCGCGCTTGACGCAGCTCCTCGGCAGGGAGGTCACTCACCGCCTGCGCGAGTGGTTGGGCGTGCGAGGCGGGTCGCTGCAGAATGATGGCTTCCCTCAGGTCGTAGTCACGAACCGACCTCTACGGGAAGTGGCTGAGGATGCCCTATGTGCTCTCGAAGGCGCGAACGAGCCCACGGAGCTCTTTGTGCGGTCAGGGTCGCTTGCCCGGGTCCGGGCCGACGAGCGAGGGCGGCCTCTCATTGAACGCTTGGACCAGTCACGGCTGCGGGGACGGCTGGCGCGGGTCGCTGACTTTGTGCGAATCGAAAAGCAAGGGATCCGCCGCCACACATCCCCTCCTCTTGATGTGGTGAAGGACGTGCTGTCTCTGGGGTCCTGGCCCTTCCCGTCGCTAGAGGGCGTCGTGGAGATTCCGGTCCTGCGCCCAGACGGCTCGGTGATTGACACGCCGGGCTATGACTCAGCGACCTGCTTGCTGTACTTGCCGTCCCCTGAGCTGGTGGTGCCTGCCGTCCCGGCGGCACCCACGGGGAGGGATGTGGCTCAGGCTCTGTCCCTCATCGATGAGGCCATCGCCGACTTCCCGTTTGTGGACGAGGCCTCATTCGCCAACGCCAGGGGGCTCCTTCTGACACCCTTCCTGCTCCCAGCGATTTCGGGGTCGGTGCCCCTTGCCCTCATCGACAAGCCAAGGGCCGGTACCGGTGCTTCGCTCCTCGCTGAGGTGGTGTCCCAAATAGCCACCGGCAGGCCCGCCGCAATGATGACCGCACCCCGGGACGAGGAGGAGTGGCGGAAGAAAATCACTTCGCTCCTGAGCGAGGGCGGAACGGTAACTGTGATTGACAACGTCGTTAACCGGCTATCTTCCTCTAGCCTGTCAGCCGTCCTCACCAGCCGTGTGTGGAAAGACCGCATCCTGGGCCATTCCGAGATGGTCACTTTGCCTCAACGGTCCACCTGGATAGCTACTGGCAACAATATCCGTCTGGGTGCAGACATGCCGCGCCGCTGCTACTGGATACGGCTCGACGCCATCGTGGCGCGCCCCTGGGAGCGAGCCGGGTTTCGCCATCCTGACCTGCTGGGGTGGGTCACTGAGAATAGGGGTCTTCTTGTCGGGGCAATCCTCACCCTGGCCCGCGCATGGTTCGCCGCTGGCTGCAACGCGTCCGAGGTACCCGTTCTGGGTGGCTTCGAGTCCTGGACCCGGACAGTGGGGCACACGTTGGCTTACTGCGGTGTCGACGGGTTCCTGGGGAACCAGGGGCGGCTTTACGAGGAGGCAGACGAGGACGGCGCCCAGTGGACGGCCTTCTTCGCCGCCTGGTGGCGCCGCTACGGCGACCGCCCCGTCATCGTAGCCGAGCTAGCGAAGGATGCGGGTGACCTTCGAAGCGCTCTGCCCGACGAGCTGGCGGAGGCGCAAGGGGCGAGTGAGGACTCCTTTGGACGGCGTTTGGGGAAGGCTCTCGCGAAGCGTGCCGACGTCGTCTTCGGGGATTTCCACTTGGAGCGAGCTGGGATGGACGAACATCTCAAGGTCGTCCTCTGGCGGTTGCGGGGTTGCGGGGTTTCGCGGGTTCCATCTCCCACTCCCACAAACAAAATGAACCTGAATGTTAAGAAGAAGGGGGAGAAACAAACCCGCCAAACCCGCAGAACCCGCAGAACCCGCAAGACAGCAACCCTACTTGACGGTGAGAAGGATTCGGCGTCGCTATGAACGTGATGGTGGGCAACGGCAATGGCTCAGAGACGCTCCTCCTTACCGTGCGGGAGGCGGCTAAGCTTCTGCGCATCTCCCCCAACACGTGCTATGAGCTGATCCGGCAGGGCCGAATCCCCCACATCCGCTTGGGACGGCGAATCCTGATACCACGGCATGGCCTGGAGCAATGGATTGCCCAGGAAGCGGGCCTACCCGAGCCGCCGCCACCAGTGGTATCGTTCGGGGCACAACGCCACTAAGGAGGAAGGAAGCGCTATGGCGATTCGCAAGCGAGGTAGCAGCTGGTTGGTCACTGTGGAGCTCGGGCGCGAGTCCACAACAGGAAAGCGCCGCCGGGCCTACGTGACGGCTTCTACCAAGAGGGAGGCAGTGCGGGAAGAGGCCAAGCTGAGGCACGAGGCCGATACTGGCCTTGACCTCGAACCTACGAAGATCACGGTGGCGCAGTACATACGTCGATGGCTGGCCGCAGTGCGCCCGAACCTCGCCCCATCTACCTACCAGCGCTACGAGGGGCTGATGGGTCATCAGGTGATCCCTCACATCGGCGCCACACCGCTTTCTAAGCTACGTCCCCTCCACGTCCAGCAGCTCTACGCTCGCCTCCAGACGGAAGGGCGAGCTGACGGCAAAGGCGGGCTTTCGCCTCGCACGCTCCTCCACGTCCACCGGGTGCTGTCGGCGGCATTACGGCAAGCGGTGCGCTGGCAGATTACTTCTCGCAACGTATGCGAGGCAGTCGAGGCGCCCCAGGCGCGAGGGAAGGAAATTCGAGCCCTTACGCCGGAGGAAACACGCCGGCTGCTTGAGGTCGGCCAGGAAGAAGACAGCGTTCTGGGTGACGCTGTGATA
This sequence comes from Chloroflexota bacterium, assembly GCA_022561095.1. Lineage (GTDB taxonomy): Bacteria > Chloroflexota > Dehalococcoidia > SM23-28-2 > RBG-16-64-32 > JADFNQ01. Next base: position 10,509 of record JADFRV010000001.1, read on the forward strand.
CTGGCTGTCCACAGTGGACTGCGGCTGGGGGAGATGCTGGCCCTTCACTGGGAAAATGTCGACCTCGAGCAAGGACGGATCACGGTTCGGAGAACACTTCAGTACATGCCGGGTGCCGGCCTCGACTTCAGGGAGCCCAAGACGACTAAGGCCAACCGGACGGTACCGCTCGGCCCGGCTGCGCTGGATTCGTTGAGACGGCTCAGGCACCGTCAGCTTGAGGAGCGGCTTGCCGTTGGTCCAGAATACGACGACAGGGGTCTCGTCTTCTCTGACCCTCTTGGTCGCCCGATTCCCCCCTACCGGCTTTCGCAGCGGTTCGCCGCCTGGGTAAGGCGCTCGGGCCTGGCACCCATGCGATTCCATGATATGCGGCACACGCACGCCAGCCTGCTTCTTGCCCGCGGAGTTCATCCGAAAGTCGTCAGCGAGCGCCTGGGCCACGCTAGCATCGCCGTCACACTCGACACTTACAGCCACGTCCTACCCACCCTCCAAGATGAGGCAGCACGCGACCTGGATGCCTGGCTTTCGCAGAGGGCGTGAAATTATGGGCGACAAATGGGCGACAAATGTTAATCGCCCTAATCAATAACCGAGAGGCAAGGCCTCCGAAGCCTGCGCCCTCGCTAGATACGATTTCCTATCTGGCGGGAGTGCATGGGAGTCGAACCCACCCGGGACGGGATCACCGCCCCGCAACGGTTTTGAAGACCGCGAGGCC
>JADFRV010000001.1:11242-63991 GCA_022561095.1 Chloroflexota bacterium
AAGAGGGGCTTGAACCACTCAGGATGCTCATAGAAGACAGCGATCGACCGATCGCTAGCTTGTTGATTCCGACGGGTCATTTCAGCGCTCCACCTAAATATGATACCCCATTGCAATAACAGGGGAACAAACCTAACAGACCGCATCCTGGTTTGAGTAGCTTTTATATCTGGCGGGAGTGCATGGGAGTCGAACCCACCCGGGACGGGACAACCGCCCCGCAACGGTTTTGAAGACCGCGAGGCCCACCGGGACCCTTCCACTCCCGCATCGGCAGTATACAGGGTCAGGGGAGAGCCGGGAGCCAGAAAGGAGGCCCTGCCGAACCCTCCTTAAACGGGGAAGTTGCTGCTGAGGTAGTGCTCGGCGGCGATGGCGGCGGTGGCGCCGTCGCCGGCGGAGCTGACGACCTGACGGGCGGAGTTGCGGCGGGCATCGCCGGCGACGTACAGGCCCGGCCGCTCCGTCTCCATCCACTCGTTCACCACCGCGTGCCCTCCCTCGTCAATCGGAACCAGCCCGCCGAGGAAGTCCGTGTTGGGGTGCTGGCCGATGAAGATGAACACGGCGGCCACATCCAAACTGCTGTCTTCGCCCGTCTCCCGGTTACGGAGACGCACGCCGGTCACGGCCTCCTCGCCCAGTATCTCAGTGACTACCGTGTTCCAGACGAACTCCATCTTAGGGTTAGCGAACGCCCGTTCCTGGAGGATGGCGCTGGCCCGCAACCGGTCGCGACGGTGGATGACGGAGATCTTGTCGACGTGGCGGGTGGTGAACAACCCCTCGTCCATGGCGGCGTCGCCGCCGCCGACAACGGCCACATGTTGCCCCTTGAAGAAGGCGGCATCGCAGGTGGCGCAGTAGGAGACGCCGCGGCCGGTGAGACGCTCCTCGCCGGGGACGCCCAGCTTGTTGTAGTCGGCGCCAGCGGTGACGATCACGGCCCTGGCCAAGTACTCATCCTCAGCCGTGCGTACCAGCCACACCTTTCCATCCCGCTCAAGCGCCTTCGTCTCGACGAACTGCGTCTCCATGCCGCAGCTCTCAGCCTGCTTGAGCATCGCCTGAGCCAGATCGAAGCCGTTGATGGAAGGGATGCCCGGGTAGTTCTCCACAAGCTCCGTAAGAGAGATCTGCCCGCCGATTACCCCCTTCTCCAAGAGGACAGTCTTACGGCGGGCGCGGCCCGCATATAAACCGGCGGCGAGGCCAGCTGGCCCGCCACCGATGATCACGATCTCGTATTCCTGTCGGGCCACAGCCCAGCGACCCCTAGGCTAGCGCCTTCTCGATCGTCTTCTTAAGGTCTCCCTTGGGCCGGAACCCGATTATCTGATCGACGGCCTCGCCGCCCTTGAACATCAGCAATGTAGGTATGCTGCGAATGCCGTACTTAGCGGCCGTGTTAATTTCATCGTCAGTGTTGAGCTTGAGGAACTTCACCTTGCCGTCGTACTCCTCGGCCAGCTCCTCCACCACGGGGGCGACCATGCGGCAGGGGCCACACCAGGGGGCCCAGAAATCAACGAGCACCGGCTTATCCGACTTAAGAACCTCGGCCTCGAAGCTGCCGTCTGTAACGTCTGCGGGTTTGCTCATCCCATCCTCCTGCTATTCTTGCTATCGCTGCTATCCTATCACCGATACGGAGCGAAGGCCTTGACTGGTTCGCTAGAGTGATGGTAGCATACCCCATAGGGGTATGTCAACGCAGGAGCGATACGAGATGGCGCAAGACACCAAGGTAGACGCTGAGGCTCTCCTCGCGCGGCTCCGCCGCATCGAGGGCCAGATACGGGGCATTCACCGCATGGTGTCCGAGGACCGGATGTGCGAGGACGTGCTGACGCAGCTGATGGCGGCGCGCAGCGGCCTGGACCAGGTGGGGCTGCTGATCATGGACCAGCACATTGAGAGCTGCCTGCTGGCCGGCCTCCCCGCGGACAAGGGGCTGCGCAACCTCCAGTCCGCCTTGCGAATGTGGCTGCGCTTCGGCGCGACGGCCGCGCCCCAAGACTAACCGCTGCCCTCGGCAGCTGCAGGTGAAGCCCTGCTCCAAGCCATCGTAACGAGCTACATTGAAGCTAGTCCTTACATATGATATAATACTGACTGGTCGGTATGTTACAGAAAGGATATACACGATGCTGACGGCGCTGATCATCGCTACGACAGCGACCGCACTGGTATTGGCCATAGCGGTCATCACAGTCCTGACAGGCTGGTTCCCCCGGCTGGCGGCCCTGGCCGCACTCAGCCTGGAGTCGCTCCTCTGCCGCGGCGAGCCGCTGCGGCTCAACCCGCGCGACCGGGCCGAGCTGATCGCCCGCCTGTGGGTCCCCTAATTGGCCCCATGATGCGAGCCGGGGTATAATCGCCCCACTATGACCGCAGTGCTCAAAGACCCACCGCGGCGACGCCGCGGCCAGGACACCCGCGCGCGCCTGATGGAGGCCGCCATGGGCGTCCTCGCCCGCTCCGGCTTCGACCGGGCAACGGTGGACGAGATCGTGCGGGAGGCAGGCTTCTCCAAGGGCGCCTTCTACGTCCACTTCGAAACCAAAGAGGACCTGTTCTGGGCTATGCTGGAGGAGCGCATCTCCCGCCAGCAGGAGGCGTTCCGCCAGGCGGTGGCGCACACCCAGCCCCTGGCCGATAACATGCGGATGATCCTGAGCGGGGTGTTCGGGCTACTGCGCGATGACCCGCTATGGGGCTCTCTATACGCGGAGTTCGCCGCCCATGCCTCCCGCAACGAGAAGGTGCGCCAGCGGCTGGCAGCGATGTACGAACGCTGGCGAGAGTTGATCGTAGATATACTCAGCGCCAGCCGTGATGCCGGGCGCACACGCAAAGACATCGACTTGCAGTTCGCCGCCACTCTTCTCATCGCGACCGTTGAGGGCAGCATCATGCAGTCGCACCTGGCGCCGGAAACCGTGCGCCTGGAAGCGATGCTGGAGCCGCTGACGCGCACGCTATCCGAGTGGCTGGCGCCGGACTAGAGAGCCCCGGACTTCAGGCGTCGGGGTTGCTCTATCCCGCCTCCCCTTTTCCCCTGCCCGGCGCTATCTCCCGCAACGCCTCAAGCATGCCCGACTGCGCGGCCTCACGGGCGACGCGCAGAGCGCTGTAGATAGCGCGGGCGTCGCTGCGGCCGTGGCCGACGAATACGAGCCCGTTCACGCCCAGCAGCGGCCCGGCGCCGTACTCCCGGTAGTCCAGCTTCTTGCGCATCTGATTGAAGGCGGGCATAAGGGCCAGACCCGCCGCCGCGTACCAGGGGCGGCTCTTGATGGCAACCCGGAGCTGACCCATGATGAAGTCCACCATCCCCTCCATCGTCTTGATGACGACGTTCCCCGTGAAGCCATCGGTGACGATAACGTCGGCGATGTCGGTGGGGACGTCGCCTCCCTCTATGTTTCCGATGAAGTTGAGGTCGCTCCCGGCCAGCAGCTCGTAGGCCTCCTGGGCCAGCGTGCTCCCCTTCGCCTCCTCCTCGCCGATGTTCAGCAGCGCCACCTTGGGCCGCTCCACATCCCACACGTGCCGCATGTAAGCGGAGGCCATCCCCGCGAACTGGAGCAGGTAGTTCGGCTTGCAATCGGCGTTGGCGCCCACATCCAAGAAGGCGGTGAGCTTGCCTGAGAGCGGCATGAGGGCGACCAGCGTGGGCCGCTCGATCCCCTTGATGCGGCCCAGGTACATGATAGCGGCGGCCATTATCGCGCCGGTGTTCCCGGCCGAGACGAAGGCGCCGGCCTCCCCCTTCTTCACCATCCGCAGGCCCACAACGATGGAGGAGTCCTTCTTGTGATGAGCCGCCTGGGCGGGCTTTTCGTCCATCTCGATCACCTCAGAGGCGGGAACGACGGTGATCGTATCGGGCTTGGGCCCGCGCCGCGCCAGGCAGGCGACGATCTCCTCAGGCCGCCCCACGAGAGCGACGTGTACGCCCAGCTCCTTGGCGGCGCGAACCGCCCCGGCCACGATCTCAATTGGGGCGTTATCGCCACCCATGGCGTCCAGGGCTATGATAGGATTGTCGCTCACGCCCTTACTTTACCTCAGCCTAAAGCCTGTACCTACTTCGATGAGTCGAACTCCCGCTTCATCCGCTCTCGCAGATCGGCGTCCGTGAGGACGTCCACGGCGGTCATCGCCAGCGCCTTGGCCGAGTCCAGCAGCGCCTTGTGGCCGGCCTCGCTGGCGGCCATCTCGCGAAACTCCACCGTGTGAATCGGGATGTCCGGCGGCGCCACGGTGATGGAAGGATGAATGGCGGGGACGATGGCGCTGACGTTGCCCATGTCCGTGGAGCCCATGGAGCGACGCGACTCCGGCTCCATCACCTTGCGCCCCAACCCCTCGATGTTCGTGCGGTAGGCCTCAGCGAGCGCACGGTTGGAGTACATCGCCTTGTAGCGTGACTCCTCACCCCAGCGGTGCTCCAGCCGGCAGCCCGTCGCCTCCGCCGCCGCCTTGAAGCAGGCGAGCACCTTCTCCTTAAGCGCCTCATCAAGATAGACGTCATCCTCGGCGCGGATGAGGAGACTGGCCGCCGTGTGGTGAGGGATAACGTTAACCGCCTGGCCGCCATCGGTGATGATGCCGTGGATACGGGCAGAGTCGCGGAGCTGCTGGCGCAGGAGACCGATGTTGACGAAGGAGGCGATCATGGCGTCCAGGGCGTTCAGTCCGGCTTCGGGGCGGGCGGCGGCATGGGCCGCCCTGCCGTGAAACTCCACGTTCAGCTCCAGGCAGGCGAGGGCGTAGCTGACGGCGACATCCCGGTTGCCGGGATGGGCCATCATGGCACAGGTCAGCCCTTTGAACGCGCCTCGGTCCGCCATGTACACCTTCCCCCCGGCCGCCTCCTCGGCTGGCGTGCCGATCACCAGCACCGTGCCGCCCGTCTCGTCCACCACCGACTTGGCCGCGAGGCCGGCGGCGGTGGAGGCGGTGCCGATGATGTTGTGGCCGCAGCCGTGCCCGACCCCCGGCAGAGCATCGTATTCGGCCAGGATCGCCACTCTCGGCTCTCCCCGACCGTATGAGGCGCGGAAAGCGGTGGCTATCTTGCAGATGCCCCGCTCCAGGGCGAAGCCTTCGCCCTCCAGGTAGTCGGCCAGCCAGGCGGCGGCCTTCTCCTCCTGGAAAGCGATCTCCGGGTTGGCGTGGAGCTTGAGGCTGAGCGCGATAAGCTCATCGCGGCGGCGGTCCACATCGGAGATCACCTGCTTCTTGAGCCGGTTGCGGTCAGCCATGTACGCACCGTCCTTTCCAGATTAGGCCGCTCCATTCTATAGACAATAGAGGCCGGGGGACAAGGAACGGAGGAACGATAGGGTCAAGCAACCCCGCGGTCTTCAGTGCACGGTGCCTGTTATACAACTTGTCCCCCGCCAGTGCTTCTTGCCCCCAGTTTCCTGAGCTATACTCTACCCGCCTGGCCATGGACCTGAAACGCTTCATCCGCGACGTGCCGGACTTCCCGGAGCCCGGGGTGCTGTTCCGCGACATCACGCCGCTGTTGCAGAACGCGCAGGCGTTTCGCTACACCATCGAGAAGCTCACGGAGCGGTTCGAGGACAGCGGCCTGGCGGCCGTCGTCGGGATCGAATCGCGCGGCTTCCTGTTCGCCGCGCCGCTGGCGAGCAATCTGGGCCTGCCGCTAGTGCCGGTGCGCAAGCCCGGCAAGCTCCCGGCGGCCCACATGCGAGTGGAGTACGCGCTCGAGTACGGCACCGGCGAGCTCGACATCCACAGCGACGCTCTGCACAGGGACACCGCCGTCGTCATCGTGGACGACCTGATCGCGACGGGCGGGACGGCGGTGGCCGCCGCCAAGCTGGTCGAGCTATTGGGGGCGCGGGTGAACGCGCTCGCCTTCGTGGTGGAGCTGGTCGACCTGGGCGGACGAAAGCGGCTGCAGGACTACGAACTGTTCTCGCTGATACGCTACGAGTGAAGGGGCACGGGGAAGAGGCCGGCGCGAGCTGCCTCAATCGCCTTGACAGCACCTATAGCGGACAGCTACCATCGAGGCACAATCGAACAGGGCAGCACTCTTATCCAGAGCGGTGGAGGGAACGGCCCGACGAAGCCCGGCAACCGACTGGGATCCAGTCCCGTACGGTGCCAACTCCGACCCCTGCCCGAGGCGGGGGGAAGATGAGAGTGGAGTTACCAGACTTCTCCACCGTGCGAGAAGTTTTTGCTGCCTGGAACTGGGAACGGCATGATCCCTATCGAATGGCTGCCGGACGGCCGCGTACGGCTAATAGACCAGACGAAGCTCCCCCACGATGAGACCTACCTGGAGACCTCCGATTATCGCGACTTGGTGACGGCGATCAGCCAGATGAAGGTGCGCGGAGCCCCCCTCATAGGCATCACCGCCGCCTACGCGCTGGCCCTCGCCTCCCGCGAGACGAGCGCAACCGATAGGGACGAGCTCATGTCGCGGCTGCGTACAGCGGCCGAGGAGCTGCGCGCAACCCGACCGACGGCGGTGAACCTGGCCTGGGCGCTGGAGCGTGCGCTCCGGGTCGCCGAGGGCGCCACCGACCCCCAGAGTGCCATCGACGCCTTGGAGACCGAGGCCCGCCGCATCCATGAGGAGGACGTCGCGGCCTGCCACGCCATCGGAGCCAACGGCGCCTCCCTTCTGGACGCGGAAACCACCCTTCTCACCCACTGCAACACAGGCTCCCTGGCCACCGGCGGCTATGGCACCGCCCTGGGCGTGGTACGCGCGGCCTGGGAGCAGGGCAAGCTGGAACGCGTATACGTTACGGAGACGCGACCCCTGCTTCAGGGAGCGCGTCTGACCGCCTGGGAGCTCCAGCGAGAAGGTATCCCTTTTACGCTGGCGGTGGACAGCGCCGCCGGATCGCTCCTGCGGCGCGGCCTGGTGCGGGCCGTGGTGGTCGGGGCGGACCGCATCGCCGCCAACGGCGACCTGGCGAACAAGATCGGGACATACACGCTGGCGGTGCTGGCCGGGGAGAACGGCGTCCCCTTCTATGCGGCGGCGCCCACCAGCACCATCGACCCGAACACGCCCAGCGGCGACGATATCCCCATCGAGGAGCGCGACCCGGCAGAGGTCACCGCCCTGGTGGGAATGGGCACGACAGCGGCCAACCCGGCCTTCGACGTGACGCCCTCCCGCTACGTGAGCGCGATCATCACCGAGAACGGCGTGGCCAGCCCGCCCTACAAGGAGTCCCTGGTCGCTCTCCTGAGGGAGGAGGCGCCCTCCCGTGGCTGAGGCGAGGGTAGGCGTCATCGGCGGCAGCGGCTTCTACCAGATGGACGGCCTCACCGACGCCGATGAACTGCACGTCGATACGCCCTACGGCGAGCCCAGCAGCGCCATCGTCTTGGGAACGCTGGAAGGTGAGCGCATCGCCTTCCTGTCCAGGCACGGGCCCGGCCACCGCATCCTGCCTCAGGAGCTACCGGACAGGGCCAACATCTACGCTATGAAGACCCTGGGCGTGGAGACCATCGTCGGCGTCAGCGCGGTGGGCAGCCTGCGAGAGGAGATCAAGCCCCTGCACCTGCTGGTGCCGGACCAGATCATCGACCGCACGCGGGGGCGGCGACCTTCTACCTTCTTCGGCGAGGGGCTTGTCGCCCACATCAGCTTCGCTGACCCGTTCTGCCCGGAGCTGCGGCCGGCTCTGATCGCCTCGGCGCGAGAGGCGGGAGCGACGGCCCACAGCGGCGGCACTTACGTGGCGGTCGAGGGGCCGGCCTTCTCCACACGGGCCGAATCGAACCTCTACCGCACCTGGGGCGCGGACGTCATCGGCATGACGGCGCTGCCGGAGGCCAAGCTGGCCCGCGAGGCCGAGATATGCTACGCCATTCTGGCCTGCGCGACAGACTACGACTGCTGGCACGACGACGAGGCGGATGTCACGGCGGACCTGATCGTGGCCAACCTCCAAAAGAACGTTGCGGTGTCCCAGGAGGCCGTGCGGCTGTTCCTTCGCCGCCTGCCATCTGAGCGACAGTGTGGCTGCCGGAGCGCTCTCGCGAACGCCCTGGTGACCCCTCTCGATCTCGTCCCTCCGGCCACCCTGGCGAGGCTGGAGCCACTGATAGCAAAGTACGTAACAGCGGCAGGAAAGGCGCGCTGATGGTCGATACCGCCCTCCCCAACGACCGGCAAGCAGCCAGCGCTGAATACAGCGTCGAGCGGTTGGTCAGCCCCGCGGCCATTCGCCCCCTGCTGGTCCCCGAGGGCGCCTACGCGGCCTACGCCCTCGCCCAGTTGGCGCCGCCGTTTCTCGCCCATAGTGAGTGGTGGTCGGCAAGCGGCCCTGCCGGACGCGCCCTCGTCCTCCACTCACGGGGAGGCCTGGGCCGCGCCATGGTCACTCTGGGCGACGCGACGGCGCTCGACGCCCTCCTGAGACTCCACCCGGGACCGCGGTTCTCGTTCGCCAGCTTGCGGCCGGAGCATAGGGAAGTGCTGCAGCGCTACTTCATTCTCATCCGCAACGAGCCTATGGTGCGTATGTCCGTCACCAAGGAGACGTTCAGACCCGTGGAGGGAGAAACGTCACGGCTGCTTGGACGAGACATCGGCCGCATCAACCGGCTGTACGCAGCCGAGGGAGGCCCGGCCTCCTACACGTCACGCCACGTGGATCAGGGCGTATACTACGGGATCATCGCAAACGGGAAACTGGTCAGTATCGCGGGGACGCACGTGAATTCTCCCGGGGAGCGTATAGCGGTGGCAGGAAACGTGTTCACTCATCCCCTCCACCGCGGCGGCGGCCTGGCCACCATCGCTACCAGCGCCGTGACCCACGCTCTGCTGGAGCACTGCGACCTCGTCGCTCTGACCGTGGAGGTCAGCAACACGTCAGCCCTTGCGGTATACGACAAGCTGGGATACCGTCAAGAGTGCACCCTGTATGAGACGCCGGCGGTCCGCAAGGACGCGCTGGGGCTGGCCAGCGGCCTGCGCCGTCTGGCCGCCGGCTGGCGCGGCCGCCACCAGGGCAAGGAGATAGTATTTCGATGACCAAGACGGTGGGAATCGTTCTCTTCCCAGGAGTTGAAGAACTGGATTTCGTGGGCCCCTACGAGGTCTTTGGTGGCCTGACCTTTCAGGACCACGACTGGCGTGTGATCACTATCTCTGAAGCCGGGGACAGCGTTAAGGCTGCGAACGGGCTGAGCATCAACGTGGACCACAGCTTTGATGACGCTCCGCGGCTGGATGTGCTGCTCCTGCCGGGCGGTCTAAGCACCCGCAAAGAAGTAGATAACCTCCGCATGATCGAGTTCGTACAGAGGGCCGGAAAAGAGGCTTCTTACGTGACCTCCGTCTGCACTGGGGCCTTTATCCTGCACAGGGCAGGGTTTCTCTTCGGCAAGCGGGCTACTACGCACTGGGGCGCCGTTCAAGGGCTCCGGGAACTAGGCGACGTGGAGGTGGTGAGCGAGCGGTTCGTCCACGATGGCTCCGTAATCACCTCGGCCGGCGTATCCGCAGGCATCGACATGGCGCTGTACCTTGTGAGCCTGCTCAAGGACGCGCAGACGGCCAAGAACGTGCAGAAGATGATGGAGTACTACCCACAACCTCCCTCGTTTGAAGAGGCGCCCGTATGACCTTCTCCATAGTCGCCCGTTGTCCGCGAACGGGGATGCTGGGTGTCGCCACCTCAAGCAAGGCGCTGGCGGCGGGAGGCATGGTGCCCTACTGCCGCGCCGGCCTGGGCGCCATCGCCAGCCAATCGTTCGTCAACCCCTACCTGGGGATCGAAGGCATCACCCTGCTGGAGCAGGGGCTGGCCGCCGCGCGCGTCCTGGAGCGCATCATCGAGAGCGACCGCGGCCGCGATCTCCGTCAGGTGGCGATCGTCGATCGCGATGGGCACACGGCGGCCTACACCGGCGACAAGTGTATCCCCTGGGCGGGTGCGCTGGAGGGCCGGGGCCACGTCTGCCTCGGCAACATACTCGTGAGCGAGGACGTGACCAAGGCGATGGCCCACGCCTTCGAGACCAGCGATGATGAACCCCTTCCGGAACGGCTCCTTCGGGCTCTGGAGGCCGGTCAAGAGGCAGGCGGCGACCGCCGCGGCCGCCAGTCCGCCGGCATATACGTCGTCCATACGGAGGAGTACCCCTACTGCGACCTGCGGGTGGACGACCATCCGGACCCGATACCGGAGCTGCACCGTATATTCGAGGTGTTCCAGCGGGAAGAGGCACCGTTCCTGCCGATGATGCCTCGGAAGGATGATTACACGCCTGACTGGGAAGCAGCCATTCGGATGCGTGAGATGTTGGAGTCGTCGCTGGAGGAAGAGGCGGCGGCCACGAGGGAGCGCTAATGACCAAACCTACGGTAGAGTTCGACGTCAAGGACCTGGCCCTGGCCGAAGACGGCAACAAGCGCATAGAGTGGGCGGCGCGGGAGATGCCCGTCATCAACCTCATCCGCGAGCGTTTCGCCAAGGAGCGGCCGCTGGCCGGGTTGCGGGTATCGGCCTGCCTGCACGTGACCACGGAGACGGCGAACCTGATGCTGGCCCTGCGTGATGGCGGCGCCGAGCTGGCCCTCTGCGCCAGCAACCCCCTTTCCACGCAGGACGATGTCGCGGCCGCCCTGGTGGCGATTCACGGCATCCCTGTCCATTCCGTCCACGGCGAAGAAGACGAGACGTACTACCGGCACATCCACGCCGTCCTGGACCAGAAGCCCCAGATCACCCTGGACGACGGCGCTGACCTTGTGGCCACCCTGCACAAGGAGCGCCGCGACCTGCTGGAGGGCGTCATCGCCGGCACGGAGGAGACGACAACGGGTGTCACACGTCTGCGGGCGATGGCCACAGACGGCGCTCTCGCCTATCCGATCATGGGCGTAAACGATGCGGACACCAAGCACCTGTTCGACAACCGTTACGGTACCGGTCAGAGCACCCTGGACGGCATCACCCGCGCCACCAACGTCCTGTGGGCGGGCAAGAACGTCGTGGTCTGCGGATACGGCTGGTGCGGCCGCGGCGTGGCGATGCGGGCGCGCGGCCTGGGCGCCAAGGTGATCGTCACGGAGGTCCAGCCGGTGCGGGCGCTGGAGGCCGCCATGGACGGCTGCCAGGTTATGTCGCTGGCTGAGGCCGCGCCCATCGGCGACATCTTCATCACCCTCACCGGCGACGTCAACGTCATCGATCAGCACCACTTCCAGGCGATGAAGGACGGCGCCATCCTCGCTAACTCCGGTCACTTCAACGTGGAGCTGAACATCAAGGGGCTGGAAGAGATGAGCGAGACCAAGCGCCGCATACGCGAGCACGTCGAAGAGTACAGGCTGATGAACGGTAACCGCCTCTACCTGCTGGGCGAGGGCCGTCTCATCAACCTGACAGCGGCTGAGGGCCACCCGGCGAGCGTCATGGACATGAGTTTCGCCAATCAGGCGCTCTGCGTGGAGTACCTGGCCACACGGCCCCAACGGCTGCCGGTCGATGTCTACCCCGTGCCGGCTGAGATCGACCTGGAAGTGGCACGGCTGAAGCTCGCTTCCATGGGCATTACGATTGATGAGCTGACTGACGAACAGCGCGAGTACCTCTCCTCATGGGAAGCGGGGACGTAGGCAAGGAGGAAGCACAATGACGATGACGTTCATGAGCTCACCGTCTCTGTACATGACCTCGGAGTCTGTCACGGAGGGCCACCCTGACAAGCTCTGTGACCAGATTGCGGACGCCATCCTGGACGAGATCCTCGCCCATGACCCCACTGCTCACGTGGCCTGCGAGGTGACGACCACTACCGGCCTCGTGGTCATCCTGGGCGAAATCTCCACAGCCCATCACGTGGATTACACGGGCATTGCACGCCAGGTCATCCGCGACGTCGGCTACACGAAGCCGGAGTACGGATTCGAAGGCGATAGCTGCGGCGTCATCGTCTCCATCAAAGAGCAATCACGGGAGATATCGGCTGCCGTCGGGACCGATGAGGGCGCCGGCGACCAGGGGATCATGATGGGCTTCGCCTGCACGGAGACGGAGGAGCTGATGCCGCTGCCGATAGACCTGGCCCATCGCCTCTGCTTCCGGCTGGCCGAATGCCGAAAACAAGGGATCCTCCCCTACCTGCGGCCGGACGGCAAGTCGCAGGTGACCGTGGAGTACTCCTACGGCGTCCCCAAGCGGGTGCAGGCGGCGGTCATCGCCGCGCAGCATGACCCCGGCGTGGACGGCAAACAGCTCTGGGACGAAGTGACGAAACAGGTCATCCGCCCCGTGCTCGGCAATTGGCTGGACGACCGTACGGACATCCACGTCAACAGCAGCGGCTCCTTCATCCTGGGCGGGCCGGCGGCGGACTCCGGGCTCTCCGGCCGCAAGAACATCGTCGATACGTATGGGGGCATAGGCCGCCACGGCGGCGGCTCCTACTCCGGCAAGGACCCCTCCAAGGTGGACCGCTCGGCCTCCTACGCCGCCCGCTACGTTGCCAAGAACCTGGTAGCGGCCGGTCTGGCGGACCGCGTGGAGGTGGAGCTGTCCTACGCCATCGGCCACCCTCAGCCCCTGGGAACCTCCATCGAGACGTTTGGCACTCACAAGTTCGACCACGGCGGCATCGAGAAGCTGGTCAAGGAGCACTTCGACCTCAGTCCCCAGGCGATCATCCGCGACCTAGACCTGCGCCGGCCGATCTACCGGGCGACCTCAGCCTACGGCCACTTCGGCCGCAGCGACATCGACGCCCCCTGGGAGCGGACCGACAAGGCGGAGGCGCTGCGGCAGGCGGCGGGCCTGCCCGCGCAGGAAGCGGAGCCGACTGTCGGCCAGAGGCAACGCGCGTAGCCAGCCGTGTACGCCCTAATCGTCGCCGGCGGCGAGGGCGAGCGGCTGCGGCCCCTCACCGACGAGCGGCCCAAACCGATGATCGAGGTGGCCGGCAAGCCTATCCTGGAGTACCAGATTCGCTGGCTCGCCGGTCAGGGCGTCAGCGACGTAGTCCTCCTGTGCGGCTACAAGGCGGAGGTCATCCAGGACCACTTCAGGGACGGCTCGCGCTTCAGGCTTCGCATCCAGTACTCCCTGGAGGATGAGCCCCTGGGCCGTGGCGGCGCCCTTAAGCTGGGCTCTCGCCTACTGCCCCCGAACGAGGATACAGCCATCGCCCTGAACGGCGATATCCTGACCAATCAGCCGCTGACGCCCCTGCTGCGCTATCACCGGCGCAAGAACGCCACCGCCACCGTCATGCTCACCCGTCTGCGCAGCCCCTACGGCGTCGCCCGCCAGGACAGGGCCGGCCACATCGTCGCGTTCGAGGAGAAGCCGCTGCTGCCCCACTGGATAAACGCCGGCCTGTACGTCCTCACGCCGGAGTTCTTCCGCCGCCTCCCTGAGCGGGGCGACCACGAGACGACAACCTTCCCCGAGCTGGCGGCCGAGGGGCAGCTGTTCGGCTATCGCAGCCGCGCCTACTGGCGGACGGTGGACACCTTTAAGGACCTGACGGAGGCCGCCGCGGAGGTGGGGCAGCTTAGGCCAGAGACAGAGACCGCGGTATGACCGGGTCACCCATCCGTTTCGGCACCGACGGCTGGCGGGCCGTCATCGGTGACGAGTTCACGTTCGAGAACGTACGCGCCTGCGCCCAAGCCACCGCCCTGCAGGTACAGGAGACCGGGCTCGCCGATCGCGGCATGGTTGTCGGATACGACACGCGGTTCGCCTCCGAGGAGTTCGCCGCCGCCGCCGCCGAGGTGCTGGCCGCCAACGGTATCCCCGTATACCTGTGCGACCGTCCGGCGCCGACGCCGGTGATAGGCTACGCCATCCTCCAACGCAAGGCAGCCGGGTCGGTGGTCATCACGGCCAGCCACAACCCGTCGCAGTACTCCGGCTTCAAGGTGCGAACGGAGTACGCGGGCGCCGCTCCGCCGGAGGTGCTGACCCGCATCGAAGCGCTCCTGGCGCGCAGCGGCCGGGCGCCCCGCCTGCCCCTGGCTGAGGCGAAGGCGAAGGGTCTGGTGGAGACGTTCGACCCGCAGCCTGAATACCTGGCCCACGTGTCGGAGCTGGTTGAGTTGGGGAGCCTGCGGGCGGCCGGACTGCGGGTGGTGGTGGACTCCATGCACGGCGCCGGCGCCGGCTACCTGCGCCGGCTCCTCGCGGGAGGCAAGACTCGAATCTGGGAGGTGCGGTCGGCGCGCAACCCGGCTTTCCCGGGTATGCACAACCCGGAACCGATCCCCCGCAACCTTTCGCCGCTGCGGCGTGCCGTCCGCCGCCACCGCGCACAGGTAGGCCTGGCCACGGACGGAGACGCCGACCGCCTGGGCGTCCTCGACGGTGAAGGGCGGTTCGTCAACCAGCTTCAGACGTTCGCTCTGCTGACCTACTACCTGCTGGAGGTACGTGGCCTGCGCGGGCCGATCATCAAATCGTTGACCACCACGGGCATGGTCCCACGGCTGGGCGAGCTGTACGGCGTACCGGTGCACGAGACCGCCGTCGGCTTCAAACACCTGGGCCCCAAGATGCGCGAAACGGACGCCATCATCGCCGGAGAGGAGTCCGGGGGCTACGCCTTCCGTGGCCACCTGCCGGAGCGAGACGGTATCCTCTCCGGGCTGTACTTCCTGGACCTGATGGCGCGGCGACGCAAGGGCGCCGCCGACCTCGTGGCGGAGTTGTTCGATAAGGTGGGGCCGCACTACTACGATCGCGTAGACATCGAGATGTCGCCGCAGGAGCGAACGCGGATGGAGTCGAGACTGGAGGGGCTGCGCCCGAAGAGCATCGCCGGCATGAAGGTGACGGCCATCGACCGCAAGGACGGCCTGCGCTTCCGCCTGGATGACGGCGCCTGGGCCTTGATCCGCCTGTCCGGCACGGAACCGCTTATGCGCATCTACACGGAGGTGCCCCGGGAAGAGCTGGTGGCCAAGGTGCTGAGCGAAGTCCGTGAGCTGACCGGTGTCTGACCTCCACATCCTCGACGACGCCGAAGCACGCGCCCGCCTGGACCCCGGGGGCATGGGCGCCGCCGTCCGCGACTTGCCGGACCAGTGCCGCGACGCCTGGGAGGAGGCCCGCCGCCTGGAACTGCCCCCAGCCTATCGTGAGATCGAGCGGATCGTCATCCTGGGCATGGGAGGCTCCGCCATAGCCGGCGATCTCCTCCGGCTGCTGCTCGCGCGTGAATGCCCCGTACCGGTGCTGAACCAGCGCCACTACGATCTGCCGCCCTACGTGGACGACCGCACGCTGCTCATCGCCTCCAGCTTCAGCGGCAACACGGAGGAGACGCTATCGGCGTTCCAGCAGGGGCTCGCCACGCCGGCCAAGAAGCTGGTGCTGACCACCGGCGGCAGTCTGCTGACGACGGCCCGCGCCAACGGCGTCCCCGCCTTCGTCTTCCAGTTCCGCGGCGAGCCCCGCGCGGCGTTCGGCTACGGCCTGATGCCCCTGCTGGCCGTCGCGGAGACGCTGGGCCTTATGCAGGGCGTCGCGCGGGATGTGGACGAGACGCTCTCGGCGATGGAGTCGCTCCGTTCGCGCATCGGGGAGGAGGTGCCGCTGGCGGAGAACGCCGCCAAGCAGCTCGCGGGCAGACTGACCGGGCGGCTGCCCGTGATCTACGGCGCCGAACTGCTGACCGAAGTCGCGCACCGCTGGAAGACCCAGCTCAACGAATCGTCTAAAGTCTGGGCGTTCTACGAGCAGCTCCCGGAGGCTAGCCACAACGCCCTCGTCTCCTTCTTGCTGCCCAAGGAGGTAGCCCGGCTGGTGTTCGTTGTGTACCTGCGATCGCCCGACATGCACCCACGGGTGGCGCTTCACTACGAGTTTAGCCAGAAGGCACTGGCCGAGGCGGGGGTGGAGTACGCGGAGGTGCAGGCGGAGGGCAAGAGCGCCCTGGCGCAGGCTATGACCTCTGTCCTGATGGGCGACTACGTGAGCTACTACGCGGCGCTGCTGAACGGCGTCGATCCCACGCCCACGACGGACATCGACAACCTGAAAGCCTGGCTGGCGCGGCAGAAGTAGAACGGCTACCTGCGGACAGCCTCCGGCTTACCGCTTGGTGTACTGCGGCGCCTTGCGGGCGCGCTTAAGGCCGGGCTTCTTGCGCTCCTTCACCCGTGGATCACGGGTAAGGAGGCCGGCTTTGCGCAGGGACGGTCTGAGGCCGCTGTCGAAGGCGAGGAGGGCGCGCGTCATCCCGTGCGCCAACGCGTCGGCCCAGGCGGAGATGCCGCCCCCCGCGATCTTGGCATGAACGTTGAAGCGACCCTCGGTATCAGTCGTAGACAGAGGTAGGCGCACCTTGGCGTGGTGCAGCTCCCGTGTGAACACCTCCTGAAACGGCTTGCCGTTCACGAAGATGGTACCGGAGCCGGAATAGAGCCGCACCTGGGCCACAGCCGATTTCCGTTTTCCCGTGCCGCCAAAGTAATGCTCGCCCGCTGGGACGATGATCGCGTCGGTCTTTTCTTCGGTCATGATTGTTGCTCCCTGCTGGCTGCGGTCTCCCTCTTGCGGGAGGCGTTGACCTGCGCCTGGTGTGGGTGATCGGGACCGGCGTACACCTTGAGGTGCCGGAGGACGTGACGGTTGAGACGGTTACGGGGGAGCATGCCGCGCACCGCCAGCTCAATGACACGCTCAGGGTGGCGCTCCATCATCCTGCTAAGGCTGGTCGTCTTGAGACCGCCCATATAGCCCGTATGCCTATAGTACGTCTTGTCTTCCATCTTGTTTCCGGTAACTCGCACCTTATCGGCATTCACCACCACCACAAAGTCGCCCATGTCCAGGTGGGCGGAGTATGTGGGCTTGTGCTTGCCCATAAGGAAGCCGGCCACCTGGGTAGCGAGACGTCCCAACACCTGGCCTGTGGCGTCCACCACCTGCCAGCGCTTATCGATCTCGCCGCCCTTCAGGCTATACGTCCTCATCCGTTTCATCGTCAAACAACCCATCCTCATAGCGAACCTTCATCAGGCAGAGCCCGCGCGCCGGCGCTGTAAAGCTCGCGGCCCCCGGCTTTGCCTCTCGGAGGAGACTCCCGAACTCTCCCGCCGAGCGCCTGCCTCTTCCCACCTCCACCAGCGACCCTACTATACGACGTACCTGATGAGGAAGGAAAGCGTTCGCCTCCACATCCACCAGGATGCGGCGGCCGCAGCGCTTCACCTCCGCCCGCGTCATCCGTCGGCAAGTGCTCCGCCGACCGGCGAAAGAAGGCTGCGTGAACGCGGCAAAGTCATGCTCACCCACGAGAGAAGCGGCCGCCTCAGCCATCGCATCCGCGTCCAGCGGCGCCGCTACCTGCCAGACAACGGCTCGCATGAGCGCAGGCCGTTGGCGGCCGTTGTGGATGGTGTAGCGATACCAGCGGCTGACCGCCTGTCGGCGTGGGTCAAAGGTCAGAGCAACCTCTCTGACCATCCGCACCGCTATCTGCTCCGGCAGGTGATGGTTGAGAGCCCGCACGAACACATCCGGTCCGTGACGACTGCCCGAGGTGAACGCCGCCACCTGCCCTCTGGCGTGGACACCGGCATCGGTTCGCCCTGCGAGGGCCACCCTTATTGGTTCGCCTGTTAAGCTGCGCAGGGCGCGCTCAAGCGCGTCCTGTATCGTTTGCGTGTTCTTCTGGTACTGAGAGCCCCCAAAACTGGTGCCCTCGTACTCCAGGAGCAAGGCCAGCCGGCGGACTGATGCGTCCCTTACCATCCGCCTAAGGCGGAGCAGCGCCGCCTAGCCCTCTTCCGCTATCATCTCCAGTTGGGCCATGCGGGCGCCATCTCCATGCCGCAACCCCAGCTTCACGACTCGCGTGTAACCGCCCGGCCTCGTCGCATAACGCTCGGCCAGGCTATCAAACACCTTCTCCACGATCTTCTTGTCGTACACGAAGCGCAGCGCTTGACGACGGGCGTGCAAGTCGCCCCGCTTGCCAAGGGTAATCATGCGCTCGGCAAAGCCCCGCACCTCCTTCGCCTTCGCCTCCGTGGTGATGATCTTCTCGTGTCGTAGAAGATCGGTCACCAGATTGCGAAAGAGGGCCAGCCTGTGGTCGGTCGGCCTGCCTAGCTTGCGCCCGGCAATGCGGTTAGCCATCCTATTCGCCACCCTCCTCGCCTGTGATCTCCATCAGCTTGCGCTTCCAATCCGGGATCTCCTCATCCTCGGCCTCAGCCTCTGCGGCCGGCTCGGCCTTCGCGGCCTTGGCGCGCTTCTTAGCCGGCGCCTCGGCCACCTCCGGCACCTCCTCGACCGCTTCCTGTGCCTCCGTAACGGCGGGAGCGGCTTCAGCTGCCGCCTCCGTCGGGCGGGGGGCCAGAATGGGACCCTCCCCTTCCTCCAGGGGCGGCGCCTCCATCACCTCTTCCGGCTGCTCGACGGGGAGGAGGTCCATCTCGTTCAGCTTGTCCTTCAGCTCGTCGTAGGACTTGCGGCCGAAGTTGCGCAGGGAGAGAAGCTCCTCTTCGCTATTCTCCAGCACCTGGCCCACCGTCATGAGGCCGCTACGGCGCAGGCAGTTGTACGCCCGCATAGAAAGGTTTAGATCCTCTATGGGCATATTAAACTTCTCTTGCGTAAGGACTACGCCAGCGCCCAGGCCGCGCTCCACCACCGGCAGAGGCGGCTGCCCCATGTGAGCGAACAGCTGGAATTGCTCGATGATAATCTCAGCGCTATCGCTGACGGCATCGGCGGCGCTGATGGTGCCGTCAGTCCAGATCTCTATCTCCAAACGGTCGTAGTTGGCATCCCGACCGACGCGTGTGCGGCCAACCTTATAGTTAACCTTGCGCACCGGCGAGAACATGGCGTCCATTGGAATCACGCCCAGGGCCAGGCCATCGGCCTGGCCAGCGGGCACGTAGCCGCGGCCGGGCTCAACGTTTAGCTCCACGTGGAGCTGGCCCTTGGGCGAATCCATCGTTGCCAGGTGGAGATCCGGATTCACCACTTCGTAGTGCTCCGGCACCTGTAGATCAGCTGCGGTGATCTCACCATCACGACCGCTGACATCCAGTACCAGCGTCCCGGGCCGGTCTGAGGCGGCCCGCAGGCGCAGCTCCTTGACGTTCAGGAGGAACTCAATCACGTCCTCCTTCACGTTTGGTATGGTGGAGAACTCGTGCTGTACGCCATCGATGCGCACAGAGGTAACCGCCGCTCCGGGAAGTGAGCTAAGGAGCACGCGCCTGAGCGCGTTCCCCAGCGTGATGCCGAAGCCGGACAGCAACGGCGCCGCGATGACGCGGGCGAAATCCTCCCTGCTCTCCTCAACCTCGATCTGGGGTTCGAAGGACGGCTGCTCCTCCGTGGGCGGAGCAGGCACGCCACCTTGGTATACCTGAGACTCTAGCATTGACTATCCCCTACCGTGAGTAGTATTCGACGACTGTGGCGGAGCTGAACTTAGCCCCGATCTCTTCTATCTCCGGCTGCATCAGCACACGACCGATCATCTTCTCCTCTTCAACGCTCAACCAGGAAGGCGGACTCTTGCTGGCCAATTGCTCCTTCACTATCTGGAAGTACTGCGAGTTCTGTCCCCGCGACGTCCAGCCGATGACATCACCCACTTTGAGAACGTGTGATGGGGTGTGTGCTTTGCGGCCGTTTACGGTGATGTGCCCGTGCAGGACGACCTGACGGCCCTGGGCGCGCGAATCGGCGAAGCCCAGGCGGAACAGGAGGTTATCCAGGCGCAGCTCCAGAAGCCGCAGTAAGTTGTCGCCGCTCACGCCGGGGCGGCGCACCGCCTCCGCGTAGTAGCGACGGAACTGCTTCTCCAGCACGCCGTATATCGCGCGGGCGCGCTGCTTCTCCCGCAACTGAAGACCACGGTCGGACACCTTGCGACGGCGCGTGGAGCGCTGACCGGGGGCGAAAGGACGCCTTTCGAACGCGCATTTGGGCGAGTAGCACTTCTCGCCCTTGAGGTACAGCTTATCGCCAAGGCGGCGACAGAGGCGGCAGACGGGTCCGGTATAGCGGGCCATATCCCTCCTAAACTCGACGTCGCTTGCGCGCGCGACAGCCGTTGTGTGGTATAGGCGTCACGTCGCGGATGCTAGTCACCTGGATGCCGGAGGCCTGCAGGGAGCGGATCGCCGCTTCGCGACCGCTGCCGGGGCCCTTGATTCGCACGTCCACCTGCCGCAGGCCGTGATCCATGGCGCGGCGCGCGGCGGCCTCCGCGGCCTGGCCGGCGGCATAAGGCGTGCTCTTGCGCGAACCCTTAAAGCCGACGGTACCAGCGCTGGCCCAGGAGAGAACGTTGCCGTTGGGGTCGGTCAGGGTGATGGTGGTGTTGTTGAAGCTGGACTGGATGAAGGCCAACCCGGCTGGCACGTTCTTCTTCTCCCGCTTGCGCGTGCGTGTCTTAGTTTTGCGTTCCGCCATACGGACTCTCCCTACTTCCTACTTCTTGACCATGGCTCGGCGCCTGCCGGCCACGGTGCGGCGCGCGCCCCGCTTGGTACGGGCGTTGGTACGGGTACGCTGACCGCGAAGGGGCAGGCCGCGGCGGTGTCGTATGCCGCGGTAGCTGTTGATCTCCACCAGCCGCTGGATGTTCTGCCGCACCTGCCTGCGCAGCTCACCCTCGACGATGAAGTTGCGGTCGATATACTCACGGATACGGGAGATCTCATCGTCGGTCAATTCCCGGACCTTGGTCTCGCCCGACACGGAGGCGTGGGTGCATATCTGGTTGGCCACGCTGATGCCGATTCCGAAGATGTAGCGCAGTGAAACATCGACACGTTTGTCGCGCGGTATGTCCACTCCCGCTATGCGAGCCATAAGCCCTCCTATCCCTGCCTCTGCTTGTGGCGAGGGTTGCGACAGATCACGCGCACCACTCCTCTGCGAACCACAATCTTGCAGTTGTCGCAGCGACGTTTGACCGATGCCGATACTTTCACAATAGAACCTTACTTGAAGCGATAGGTGACTCTGCCCCTGCTCAGGTCGTAAGGAGACAGCTCTACCAGCACACGATCTCCCGGCAGTATGCGAATGTAGTTCATCCGGATCTTGCCAGACGCATGGGCAAGTATAGCATGCCCATTAGGCAATTCTACACGAAACATCGCGTTGGGCAAGTTCTCCTTAACTACCCCTTCAACTTCTATCGACTCTTTTTTTCCCATAAGCGCCTCAGACCCCGCATTTTCAGGCCCTGCGGTGGCTCACCTCCCCTATCGTCTGCCTCCAAAACTCATACTTTACGGCAAAGTCAGAACTTCTGCCTCACCATCGCGGATCGCGATTGTGTGCTCAAAGTGGGCAGACAGACTCCCATCCAGCGTCTGCACCGTCCAGTTGTCGGAGTCACGCTTGGTGTGCCAGTCACCGACGTTAACCATCGGTTCAATGGCGATAACCATGCCCTCCTTCAGGACAGGGCCGGAGTCCGGGTTGCCGTAGTTCGGCACCTGGGGATCCTCGTGCATCTGACGTCCGACGCCGTGGCCGACGTACTCGCGCACCACGGAGAATCCCTCGCCCTCAGCGTAGGCCTGGATGGCGGCGCCTATATACCCCAGCCTGACCCCAGCGCGGGCCGCCTCTATCCCTCGGTTCAGCGACTCTCGCGTCACTTCGATGAGTCGCCGCCCTTCCGGCGAGACGTTGCCGACCGCTACCGTTACAGCCGAATCGGCCACAAACCCCTTGTGGACGCACCCCAGATCGATGCTCACAATGTCGCCGTCCACCATCTCGCGGTCTCCGGGGATGCCGTGCACGATCTCTTCGTTTATGGACACGCATACGGTAGCCGGATAGCCCTGATAGCCCAGGAAAGCGGGGATAACGCTGCGCTTCTTGAACTCCTTCCGAACGATCTCGTCCAGCTCCTTCTCCACCAGGCCGGGACGCAGACAGTCCACCAGCATCTGGAGCACCTCCGCATTTATGCGGCCGGCCTCGCGCATGATAGCGATCTCATCTCGGGACTTGAGGACGATGGGCATGAGGGTCTAGCTCACCTTCTGAGGACGGCTCATCGCCGCCAGGAGCTTTTCCTTCACCTGCTTCACTTCCATGTCGCCGTTCACCTCGGCCAGCTTTCCGTCCGCTCCGTAGTACTCCAGAAGAGGCTTAGTCTCCTTAAGGTTGACCTCCAGGCGGGTGCGAACGACATCCGGCCTGTCGTCCTCGCGCTGATGCAGCTCGCTGCAACAGCTATCGCAGACGCCGCTCTTCTTGGGTGGCATGCTCAGCTCGTGGTATACGGCCCCGCACTGAGGGCAGTTCCAGCGACCGGCAAGCCGCCGCACAAGCTCATCCGTCGACACTTTTATGTAAATAGCCTTGTCGATGCTCTTCCCTTCCCCGGCCAGCGCCTCGTCCAGCGCCATCGCCTGATCAACATTGCGGGGAAATCCGTCCAGCACGAAACCCTGCTGGGCATCCGGTTGAGCGATGCGGTCCAGGACCATGCTGACCGTCAACTCGTCCGGCACAAGCAGACCTCGGTCCAAAAAGGGCTGAACCTTGCGCCCCAGCTCCGTCTGTCTGCGGATGTTCTCGCGGAAGAGTCCGCCGCTGGTTATGTGGGCCATACCCATATCCTGGGATAGGAGAGCGGCCTGAGTGCCTTTGCCCGCTCCAGGCAGGCCCAACAAGATGAGATACAAGCCTTTCGTCCGCCCCTACTTGATGAAACCTTCATACTGGCGCTGGAGAAGCTGGGCCTCAATCTGGCGCAAGGTGTCGAGGACGACACCCACGACGATGATCAGACCGGCTGAGGTGATGCCAAAAGCGGGTGAGCGTCCGGTGAGGGCAAAGTTGCCGCCGACGATAGTCCCGAAGATGAACGGCGCCACCGCAACAAAGCCCAGGAAGAAGGCGCCGCCCCACGTGATGCGGAACAGCACGCGGTTAATGTACTGCTCTGTAGGCCGGCCCGGTCGTATGCCGGGAACGAAACCTCCCTGGCGCTGGAGGTTCTCCGCCAGATTCTGTTGCTGGAAGATAACCATGGTGTAGAAGAAGGTGAACACCACAACGGTGACGAACAGGAACGCCCAGTAGCCAAAGTTGCCGGGGTCAAACACCCCCTGTATCCACTCGGCGCCGCTGGCGACGAAATCATTGCTGGAGGTGGCGAAGATACTCCCAACGTACGCCGGGAAGATGATGATGGAGAAGGCGAAGATAAGTGGGATCATGCCCACGGTGTTCACCCGCAGGGGGATATGCGTCTGACCAGACTGGCGATACATACGGCCGCTACGGAAAACGCTGCGCGAATACTGGACAGGGATCTGCCGCTTCCCCTCCTGGACGATCACGATCAGGTACACCATGCCGATCATCAGCCCCCCCAGCATGATGGTGCTTGTGACCGTGTCCCCAGTGCCGGTGTAGAGCGTGCCAGCCACGAACTGAGGCAGTCCGGCGATGATACCGGCGAAGATCATAATGGAGATGCCGTTGCCGATACCCTTCTCGCTGATCAGCTCCGCCAGCCAGACGATGAACATGGTGCCGGCGGCCATGGTGATGATCATGGAGAGGGTAGGCAAGGCCTGCTCGCCGCTGAAGCCAATGCCCGCGGTGCCGGCGAACCCTCCCTGGCTCTGAATCAGGACCAACTGACCGTACCCTTGAACCAGAGCCATGGGCACGGTCATCCAGTGTGTGTATATCTGTATCTGGCGCCGCCCCTGCTCACCCTCCTTCGACAGCGCCTGCAGGGTGGGCACCAGCGGCACCATAAGCTGCATGACGATGGACGAGGTGATGTAGGGGTAGACGCCCATAGCGGCCACGCTCATGTTCTGAAGGGCGCCGCCGCTGAAGATGTTCAGAAACCCGAGGACGGTGCTGCTCTCGAAGATGGCGGCCAACTGCGCGGGGTTGGTCCCCGGCACAGGCAGGTTCGCCACGAAGCGGAATATGACGAGCATGGCAAGGGTGAACAGAATCTTCTCGCGGATGTCCGGCTGGAACATCGCGTTGTATACCGCCGTGAGCAGCTGGGGACGCTGCCGCGGCTGAGCTCTAGCCGCCGTCGCCATCGCCAATCTCCTGGGCGGTGCCGCCTGCCGCCTCAATCTTCGCCTTCGCGGTCATAGAGAACTTGTGCGCCTTCACCGTGAGGGGTTTGGTCAGCTCGCCCGTCGCCAGCACCTTCACCGGCCGCCGCAGCGTCCTGAGGACGCGCGACTCTTTGAGCAGCTCCGGCGTCACCTCAGTCCCAGACTCGAACCGCTCCAGGTCGCGCAGGTTCACCGCGGAGTACTCCTTGCGGAAGATGTTAGTGAAGCCGCGGCGCCGGGGCAGCCGCTTGATCAGCTTCGTCTGACCGCCTTCGAACCCAAGCTTGGGCTTGCCCCCAGACCTGGACTTTTGCCCCTTGACACCGCGTCCGGAATAGGTGCCGCGGCCGCTTGCGTTACCGCGACCTACCCGTTTTCGGGCGTGTTTAGATCCCTTGGGCGGTCTAAGTTCGTGGGCAAGCATCAGTCTTGGGAAACCTTGGCAACCTTAACCAGGTGCCGTACTTTTACAATCATACCACGTATAGCTGGCGTGTCAGTATGCTCTACAGTATGGCCCAGCCGGCGCAGGCCCAGCGCCTGGATGGTGCGCTTCTGGTCGCCTTTATAGCCGATGGCGCTCTTGTACCAGCTAATACGAAGCTTAGCCACCGCTGGATGCCTCCGCAGACACGGCCCGACGCCTCGCCAGCGCCTCCTCAGGAGAGCGCAGCTGGGATAGGCCCAGTATCGTGGCCTTGACGACGTTGGCCGGGTTCTTGGAACCGAGTGATTTGGTCACGACATCTTTTACTCCCGCCCCTTCCAGCACGGCGCGAACGCCGCCCCCGGCGATGAGTCCGGTGCCCGCAGCCGCCGGCTTGATTAGCACCCGAGAGGCGCCAAACCGAGCCAGGATGGGGTGCGGTATGGTGGAATCCACCATGGGAATGGTGATCATATGCTTGCGGGCGATAGTCGATGCCTTGCGGATCGCCTCCGGCACCTCTCGCGCCTTACCCAGAGCGGCGCCCACGTGGCCCTCCCCATCGCCCACCACCACAACGGCGGTGAAATGGAAGCGGCGGCCGCCCTTCATCACTTTGGCCACCCGGTTGATGTAGACCACCTTCTCCGTGATCTCCATCTGGGAGTCGTCTATCTTTTCCCGTTTGGCGATGTACTTATCTGGATTAGACATGACCACCTCGTCAGAAGGAGAGGCCTCCCTTTCGGGCCGCCTCCGCCAGGGCTTTTACACGACCGTGATACTTGTAGCCGCCGCGATCAAAGACGACGGTCTTGATGCCCTTTTCGACGGCCTTACGAGCGATAGCGTCGCCCACCTTCTCAGCGATCTGGCTCTTCTTCTTGCCGTCGCGCTGGCTGCGCACGTCGGCCTCCAGATCGGAGGCCGCCACCAGGGTGTGGCCGCTGCTGTCGTCAATGACCTGGACGTAAATATGCGTTAGACTCCGGAAAACAGCCAGCCGCGGCCGGTCGGGCGTGCCGCTGAGGCTC
Organism: Chloroflexota bacterium; assembly: GCA_022561095.1. GTDB lineage: Bacteria > Chloroflexota > Dehalococcoidia > SM23-28-2 > RBG-16-64-32 > JADFNQ01. The sequence continues at coordinate 36,810 of JADFRV010000001.1, forward strand.
CGGCGCACCCGGCGGTGGCGCCTTATTCGCGCTGCGTGTGGAGTCTTGGTCTTCTTCATGCCTACTGAATCGCCCTGCCGGCCTTGCCGGCCTTACGACGGACGTACTCACCCAGGTAGCGGATGCCTTTGCCCTTGTAGGGCTCCGGCGGCCTCACCTTGCGAACGTCGGCAGCCGCCTGGCCCACATCTTCCTTGCTGATCCCTCTTACAGTTATCCGTGTGGTGCCCTCCACCTCAAACGCTATGCCCGGCGGCGGGGAAACCTCCACCGCATGGGAGTATCCTACGGCCAGCACCAGACTGGGCCCCTGCATCTGGGCACGGTACCCCACCCCTTGAAGCTCCAACGTCTTGGCGAACCCCTCGCTGACGCCGGTGACCATGTTGGCGATCAAGGTACGGGTGAGCCCATGCGCCGAGCGATGGCGAGGGTTATCGCTGGGCCGCTCCACCGTTAGCACGCCGTCACCCAGATTGAGCTTCATCTCAGGGATCAGATCGCGGTTGAGCTCACCCTTGGGACCCTTAACGGTGATGTGAGCCCCCTTGACTTGCACCTCAACACCACTGGGGATGGTTATCGGCACCTTTCCTACGCGGGACACGGACACCCCTCCCCACCGCTCTCAAGAACAGCGGACATGGCGCTGGGAGCAGTGGCCCTTGGGCCCTCAGATTGGCTCCTGACCATACCGTATTCCATCTCCTCGTCCTTATTACCACACATGGCAGATGACTTCCCCGCCGAGGCCACGCTTCCGTGCTTCGCCGCCCGTCAGCAAGCCCTGCGAGGTGGAGATGATCGCAATTCCGAGCCCTCCGTAAACCCGAGGTGTATCGCGCTTCTGGACGAAGACCCGCAACCCCGGCTTGCTGATCCGTTGGATGCCGGTGATCGTCGGCTCTCTCTTATCGGTATAAGCGAGGTGCACGCGCATCGTCCGCCTCACCTCGTCCTGCCGCATCTCGTAGTCGCGGACGAAGCCCTCCTTCTTGAGAGTCTCGGCGAGCGAGATCTTGATCTTGGATGCGGGCATATCGGTGAAATCGTGCCGCGCCATAAGGGCGTTGCGGATGCGGGTGAGCATGTCGGCGATCGGGTCAGTATTCATCGTCGTCTACCAGCTAGACTTCTTGACCCCAGGCAGGTGTCCCAGCAGGGCAAACTCACGGAAGCAGATGCGGCAGAGCCCGAACGTACGCAGGTAGGCACGGGGGCGTCCGCAGCGCCCACAGCGGTTGCGGTGACGCACCTTAAACTTCGGCTTCTTGTTGAACGTCTTTTCGTATAGCGCTCTACGGGCCACAGGCTCTCCTCTAACGTGCGAAGGGCATCCCCAGCAGCTCCAACAGCCGCCTGCCCTCCTCGTCGGTCTTGGCCGAAGTGACGATATTTATCTGAAGGCCCCTGATACGGTTGACCTTATCGTATTCAATCTCGGGGAACATGAGCTGCTCGCGGATGCCGAGGCTGAAGTTGCCGCGGCCATCGAAAGAGCTGGGCGAGACGCCCTGGAAGTCGCGGAGGCGGGGAAGAGCGGCGTTCAACAGCCGGTCCAGGAACTCCCACATTCGGTTACCCCGCGCCGTGGCCATCACGCCGATAGGCATCCCCTCACGCAGCTTGAAGTTGGCGATCGACCGCTTGGCGCGGGTGATAACCGGCTTCTGCCCGATGATGACCGAGATGTCGTTGGTGGCGGAGTCCAGCGCCTTCGCGTCCGTCACCGCCTCTCCCAGGCCAATGTTGATGGTCGCCTTCAGAGGCTGCGGCACCTGCATCACGTTGGCATAGCCGAACTCCTTCATCAGGGCCGGCATCGCCTCCTCCCGATATCTCTCTTTCAGTCTTGGTGCCACTTGCTACATACCCTCTAATCGAAATTGGCGTCGCACTTCTTACAGTAACGTACCTTACGGCCGTCCGCCAGGACACGGAATCCCACCCGCACCGGCTTATTGCAGGACGGACACAGCGGGCGGACGTTGGCCAGGGCGATGGGCGCTTCGCGCTCAATGATGCCCCCTGGCTGCTGAGGTCCACGCGGCCGCATGTGTCGCTTCACCACGTTGACGCCGTTGACGATAACGCGGTTCTTCCCGGGTATGACTGTCCGCACGGTGCCGCTCATCCCCCGGTCCTTGCCCTTGGTAACTAGGACGGTGTCCTCCCTCCGCACCCGTTGCATGCCTACAACACCTCCGGGGCGAGGGAGACGATCTTCATGAAGTTACGCTCCCGCAGCTCGCGCGCTACCGGCCCGAAGATGCGTGTCCCCTGCGGGTTTTGAGCATCGGACAGGATGACCGCCGCGTTATCGTCGAAGCGGATGTAGGAACCGTCATTCCGCCGATAGGGCTGGGCGACGCGGACGACGACCGCCCGCACGAGATCGCCCTTTTTGACACTGCCGCCCGGAGCGGCGTGCTTCACAGAGGCGACGATTACGTCCCCTACGCTGCCGTAACGGCGCCTAGAGCCCCCCACTACTTTGATGCACATCACCTGCCGAGCGCCGGAGTTATCGGCAACGCGGAGTCGGGATTGGTTCTGGATCACGACTCCTCCTCCTCCTCACCTTCTGCTTCCGGCTCCTCTGCTACTTCCGGGGGTTGCTCCTCAGCTTCCGCCTCTGGTGGCCCCGTCTCCGGCTCCTCTGCTACTTCCGGGGGCTCCTCCTTCGGTGTCTCCTCAGCTTCCGCCTCCGGGGGCCCCGTCTCCGGCTCCTCGGCTACTTCCGGGGGCTCCTCCTTCGGTGTCTCCTCAGCTTCCGCCTCCTCTACGGCCTCCGGGGCCTCCGTCTCAGGCTCCTCGGCAGCTTCCGCTGGCTCCTCAGGCTCAGCCTTGGCCTCCGTCTCAGGCTCCTCCTCTTCCTCTTCCACCTTCACCTCGCCCAGCAGCTCCAGGTCTATCTCCTCGGCAGCTAACTCGGGCCGGTCAGCGCGAACCAGCACCTCGGCGAGTTGCCAGCGCTTACGCCGTGAGTGGGGCCGTGACTCCACGATGCGCACGCGATCGCCAAGCTTGGCATCGTTCGTCTCGTCATGGACCATGTAGCGACGGAGCCGCCTCATGATCTTCTTATAGAGGCGATGCCGCGTACTGCTCGACACAGCCACCACCACGCTCTTGTCCATCTTGTCGGACACTACCGTCCCCTCACGGGCTCTGCGGGCTACCTGGGCCATGCTTACTGTGCCTCCCCGACGGCGGCGAGCTGCCTCTGCCGCTGGATCGTCTTCAACCGCGCGATAAGGCGCTTCGCCGCCGGTAGCTCGCGGTGGTTGGTGATCTGACGGGTCTCGCTCTGAAGACGTAGAGAGAACAGGCGGCGGTGTGCCTCCTCCAACTCCTTCTCTATGTCCTCATCCGAGAGCTTGCGTATCTCTTCCGTCTTCGTCTTCAGCTTCTTCGCCATGTTAGTTCCCTCTACGCCACCGCTTCTCGCGAAACGAACCGGGTCCGTATAGGCAGCTTCTGGGAGGCCAGGCGCATCGCCTCACGGGCTGTGTCTTCGCGCACGCCGGCGATCTCATAGATGACGCGGCCGGGTTTCACGACCGCAACCCAGAACTCGACGGGGCCCTTCCCCGATCCCTGCCGGACCTCCAGCGGCTTCTTGGTCACGGGCTTATCGGGGAAGACGCGTATCCAGAGCTTGCCACCGCGGCGGACGTAGCGGGTGATGGCCCGCCGTCCCGCCTCTATCTGGCGGGCGGACATCCAGCAGGTGCCCAGGGCCTGCAGGCCGAAGTCGCCGAAGGCAACGGCGTTGCCGGAGCCAGCGCGGCCAGCGCGGCGGCCCCTATGGACCTTGCGGTATTTGGTCCGTTTAGGTTGTAGCATCCGATTCAGCCTTAGCTTCAGGTTTAGGCGCTGGCTCCGCAGCCTCCGCCCGCTCCTTGGCCGGGGTCTTCTTTTCGGCCGGCGTCTTCTTATCGGCCGGCGTCTCCTTCTCAGCCAGCGTCTCCGTCTCTGCCGGCGTCTCCGTCTCGGCCGCCGTCTCGGCCGGCTTCTCAGCCTCCGTCTCGGCCTTGGCCGCTTCGGCGCCCCCGCTCTTCTCAGCACGACGGCGCTGCACGGACGCGTCCTCCTCGATAATACGGTCGCCCTTGTATATCCACACCTTGACGCCGATGCGTCCCAGCGTGGTCCGCGCCTCCGCGGTGCCGTAGTCTATGTCCGCTTTCAGGGTATGCAGAGGAACGCGGCCCTCCATGCCCTGGTCCTTACGGGACATATCGGAACCGCCCAGGCGACCGGAGACCTTGATCTTGATGCCGAGGGCGCCGCGCTGCATGGCGCGGGAGATCGCCTGCTTGATGGCCCGCCGGTGGGATATCCTGCGCTCCAGCTGGTCGCCCACGGCGCGCGCCACCAGGGCAGCGTCAACCTCCGGCATTCGGATCTCGTTGATGTTGACCCGTATCTTGCGGCCGCTGACCTTCTCCAGGGCAGCCCTGAGCTCGTCCACCCTCTGACCTCCGCGCCCGATGACGATACCGGGACGCGCCGTGTTGATGCTGACCGTCACCAGGTTGGCGTTGCGCTCGATCTCCACGGACGAGATGCCAGCATCGGGAAGGAGCTGATTGATAGTGCCGCGGATGATCAGGTCCTCCCGTAAGAGCTTCGCGTAATCGCGGCTCGCGAACCACTTGCTGTTCCAGTCGTATATGTAGCCCAGCCGGAAGCCGTGGGGGTGTACCTTCTGACCCATGCTAGAGCTCCTCTTCCCGGACCACTATGGTTATGTTGCTGCGACGGCGCCGTATGGTGTCGGCGCGGCCGCGGGCGCGTGTCCGCAACCGCTGGAAAGTAAGGCCGTCCCCAGCGTAAGCCTCGGATATGCGCAAGGTCTGCGGCTGAATATTGTAGTTGTTCTCGGCGTTGGCCGCGGCGGAACGCACCGCCTTGGCGACGAGGCGGGCGTGAGGTGTCGGCATGAAGCGCAGGAGGGCCATCGCCTCGTCCACGCGCTTGCCGCGGATCTCATCCAGGATGAGCCTCGCCTTCTTGGGCGCGATGGCGGCGTTGCGGGAGAAGGATCGTACTTCCATCCCTGCTAGTACCTCCGCACCTGGCTGACCTGGGCAGACCGGCCGCCGTGGCCGCGGAACGTCCGCGTTAGAGCGAACTCGCCCAGCTTGTGGCCGACCATATTCTCAGTGATGAAGATGGGCACGTGGCGCCGACCGTCGTGCACGGCTATGGTGAGGCCCACCATCTCCGGCAAGATAGTCGAACGGCGAGACCAGGTACGGATAACCGTCTTCTCGCCGGAGCGCACCACCTTCTCCACCTTCTCCATCAGCTTAGGGTCCGCGTAGGGCCCCTTCTTGGTCGAACGAGACATAGATCCCTCTCTACACGTCGCTTCGTCTGCGCACGATGTACTTGTTTGTGTCCTTGCGGCGGCGGGTACGGTAGCCCAGTGTCGGCTTGCCCCAGGGTGTTTTAGGCCCCGGCATACCAATGGGAGCGCGCCCCTCGCCGCCGCCGTGGGGGTGATCACGGGGATTCATCACACTGCCGCGCACCTTGGGCCGGCGGCCCATGTTCCGCCTGCGTCCGGCGCGCCCCAGCTTTATCTGGTCGTGCTCCACGTTGCCCACCTGGCCTACCGTGGCCATACAGTCAGCGTGGACGCGCCTCACCTCGCCCGAGGGCAGGCGCACCATCACGTAGTTTCCCTCACGAGCCATGAGCTGAGCGACGCCGCCCGCACCACGCACTAGCTGCGCGCCGTGGCCCTTATGCAGCTCTATGTTGTGCACGCTGTTGCCGGAGGGGATGTTGCGCAGCGGCAGAGCGTTGCCGGGCTTGATCTCCGACTTGGGGCCCGCCATCACTGTATCGCCCACAGCGAGGCCCACAGGCCAGATGATGTACCGCTTCTCGCCATCCACATAGTGGATGAGAGCGATACGGGCCGACCGGTTGGGATCGTACTCTATGGCCGCAACCTTGCCCGGCACGCCGGTCTTGTCCCGCTTGAAGTCGATGACGCGATAGCGGCGCTTGTGGCCGCCGCCACGATGCCGGACGCTGATACGGCCCTGATTGTTGCGCCCGGCCTTCTTAGTAAGGGGAGCGAGGAGCGACTTCTCCGGCCGCTTCTTCGTGATCTCATCGAAGGTGTAGCCGCTGGCGCCGCGCCGGCCCGGCGATGTCGGTTTGTACCACTTGATACCCATCGCTACAGCCCCTCAAACAGCTCGATCTTATCGTCGCGGGCGAGCGTTACCACAGCCTTTCGCCAGTCCGGGCGGTGAGTTGCTCGGCGCCCCCGGCGACCTCGCGACTTCCCCTTGACGTTGATCACGTTCACATGCAGGACATTCACATCGAAGGCCTTCTCCACGGCCTCTTTGATCTGGGGCTTGTTGCTGCCGCGGTTAACCTCAAACACATACTTATTCTCGCTGCCCAGACGCGTCCCTTTCTCCGTGATCATGGGACGGCGCAAGACCTCCAGCGGATGGATGGGCTTGGGCATCGCCTAGCCCTCATCCTTCTTGGTGCGCGTGCGGCGGCGGGCCGCCGGTTTCGTCTCCTGTTTGGCCTCGGCCTTGGGCCGCCTGGCACGACGGGCTGGTTTCGCCGGCGCTTCGTCCTTCGCTGCAGCCACCTTGGGGGTGGCCGCGGCACGGCGGCGGCGAGGCTTCGGCTCCGGCTGAGCTTCCGCCTCCTCAGCAGGCTTCTCGGCGACGCGCGCGCGTCTCCGGCGCGGCTTTGGCTCCTCCACGGGCGCTGACTTTGCAGCCGCACTACCCCACAGACCCTCTACCGCTCGCACCGCAGCCTCCGTTAGCAGAAGATCGCGATGCGTAAGCATATCAACGACGTTTAGATAGGCGGCGGGCAGGACTTTGGTCTTCGACAGATTGCGCGCGCTGGTCAGAACAGACCGATCCGGCTCCCCGGTCACGATAAGCGCGGAGCGCTCGATGCCCACGTTGCGCAGGACACGGACCACTTCCTTAGTGCGCGGCTTCGCGAAGCCAAGCTTATCGACGACGTGAAGCTGGCCATCTGCTACCTTGCCCGATAGAGCGGAACGGATCGCCAGCCGCCTCATCTTCTTTGGTAGCGTCTGGCGGTAGCTGCGTGGCCTGGGCCCGAAAGCGACGCCGCCGCCGACGCGTACAGGGGAACGATTGCTACCCTGGCGGGCGCTGCCCGTGTACTTCTGGCGTCGGATCTTGCGGGTGCTGCCCTGGACCTCTCCCCGACTCTTGGTGCTGGCGGTGCCCCGCCGCTGATTGGCACGCTGGGCGACGAACGCCTGGTGAAGCACCGCGCCGTTGGGAGAGATGCCGAAGACGGTGTCGTCAACCGTTATTTGACGCACCCGCTTACCCGCAGCGTTGTGCACGGCGAGCTTCATCTTATCGCGCCCCCCCACGCTTGGAGCGGCGGACGCGAAGAAGTGCGTCCTCACTGCCGGGAACGGAGCCCTGCACCATCAGGACGTTGCGAGAAGGGTCACACTGGACGACTTCAAGGTTTTTCACCGTGATCTGGCCCGTGCCCATGTGCCCGGCCATCTTCATCCCCTTGATCACGCGGCCGGGATCCGTACCGGCGCCGATAGAACCGGGCGCACGGTCGCGATCGGACTGGCCGTGGGTGCGCTTCCCGCCGCGGAAGCCGTGACGCTTCATCACCCCGGCGAAGCCGCGTCCCTTGGACGCCCCCGAGATATCCACCAGATCTCCCTCCTGGAAGATATCACACCCCACCTTCTTGCCCACCTCCCACTCGCTGATATCGTCCACGCGGAACTCTCGCAGATATCGGAACTGGCCCAGGCCCTTCATGTGGCCCTTTTGGGGTGAGTTCACCCGCTTGCGGGTGCCGAAACCGAGCTGCACGGTAGAGTAGCCGTCGTTCTCCTCCGTCTTGACCTGGACGACCGTGCAGGGGCCGGCTTCGATGACGGTCACCGGGACGGCGGTGCCGTCCTCACGGAAGACCTGAGTCATCCCCAGCTTGCGTCCCAGGATGCCTTCTATGCTCACAGCTTGATCTCGATATCCACCCCCGATGGCAGCTGCAGCCGCATCAGGGCATCCACGGTCTTGGGCGTGGGGTCCATGATGTCAACCAGACGCTTGTGAGTGCGTATCTCAAACTGCTCCCGTGAGTCCTTATCTACGTGGGGTGAGCGGATCACGCAGAACTTCTTGATCTCCGTGGGCAGGGGCACCGGACCGGACACAGCCGCCCCCGTGCGCTCCGCCGCCTCGACGATGAGGACCGCTGACTGATCCAGAATCCGGTGGTCGTAAGCTTTGAGTCGGATGCGGATTTTCTGGCGGGCCATGGCTCTACCTTCGGACGACGCCCCGTGCGCGACCAATTACGTTCTCGGCGACGGACACGGGGACCTCCTCATAGTGATCGAACTCCATAGTGTGTGTGGCGCGGCCCTGGCTGATGGAACGCAGGTCAGTGGCGTAGCCAAACACCTCAGCCAGGGGGATGATGGATGAGATAACCCGCAGATGGCCGCGCTGGTCAACGTTCACAACCTGGCCGCGACGGGAGGTTATATCTCCCAGGACGTCACCGAAGAACTCATCCGGTGTGGCCACCTCCACCTTCATGTACGGCTCCAGCAAGATCGGCTTGGCACGCTTCAGCGCTGCCTGAAGGCCCAGGGAACCGGCCATCTTAAACGCCATTTCAGAGGAGTCCACCGGATGGGACTGCCCATCCAGCAGCCTGACCTTGACGTCGATCACAGGATAGTTTGAGACGACGCCGGTCTCCAGCGCCTCCCGCACCCCCTGCTCCACCGCCGGGATGAACTCGCGCGGTATGGAGCCGCCGATGATCTTGGACTCAAACTCGAAGCCCGCGCCCTGCTGCTGCGGCTCCACCTCCAGCTCGACGACGCCGAACTGGCCGCGGCCGCCCGTCTGGCGCACGAACCGTCCCTCAGCCTTCGCCGGCTGCAAGATCGTCTCCTTGTAGGCCACCTCCGGGCGGCCCACGTTGGCCTCCACGTTGAACTCCCGCAGCATGCGGTCAACGATGATCTCCAAGTGCAGCTGGCCCATGCCGGAGATGATCGTCTGACCGGTCTCGGAGTCATACCGGGCATGGAACGTGGGATCCTCCTCGCCCAGGCGGACGAGTGTCTCTACCATGCGGTCCTGATCGTTCTTGGTCTTCGGCTCAATCGCCACCGATATGACCGGCTCCGGAAACTTGATCGCCTCCAGGAGCACGGGCTGGCCCTGGGCACAAAGAGTGTCACCGGTGAATGTATTCTTGAGGCCCACCGTAGCGGCGATATCGCCGGCCTGGACATCATCGATATCCTCGCGACGATTGGCGTGCATACGCAGGATGCGTCCCAAACGCTCCCTCCCGCCGCGGGCGCTGTTCAGCACCGAGCCGCCCTGTTTCGCCGTGCCGGAGTAGACACGGAAGTAAACGAGACGGCCAACGTAAGGGTCAGCGACGATCTTAAAGGCGAGGGCGGAGAACGGCTCATCATCTTTGGGGTGCCGTTCCAGCAGTTCGCCCGTCTTGGGGTGAGTCCCAATGACGGGCGGAACCTCAGCGGGTGAGGGGAGGTAGTCTATTACGGCGTCCAGCAGCGGGCGGACGCCCTTGTTCTTCAGGGCGGAGCCGCAGAGGACGGGCGTCACCAAGTTGGCGATAGTGGCCCGGCGCAGAGCCTTCTTTAGCTCCGTGGGCGACACATCATGGTGCTCCACGTAGCTAATGAGCATCTGGTCGTCCACCTCGGCTATCGCCTCGACTAGCTGTTCGCGGCGGATCTGGGCCTCTTTCCCGTAGGTGCCAGGGATGGGCCCAATCTCCGGCTGGTCCTCTGGCTCCCCGGAGAAGGTAATTGCCTTCATCTCCACGAGGTCGATGACACCCCGGTGAGCGTCCTCCACACCGATGGGCACCTGGATAGCCACGGGACGGGCGCTCAGGCGCTCCTTGATCATCTCCACCGTGCGCTGGAAGTCGGCGCCCACACGGTCCATCTTGTTAACGAAGCAGATGCGCGGAATATGGTAGCGGTCAGCCTGTCGCCATACGGTCTCTGATTGGCTCTGCACGCCGGCGACGGCATCGAATACAACAACGCCTCCGTCCAGAACACGGAGGCTGCGTTCCACTTCCGCGGTGAAGTCCACGTGGCCGGGGGTGTCCACGATGTTGATCGTGTGGTCACGCCACTCGGTGGTGGTGGCGGCGGCGGTGATAGTGATCCCCCGCTCCCGCTCCTGCGCCATCCAGTCCATGACGGCAGTACCGGCGTCCACGTCACCGATCTTGTAGGTGCGCCCCGTGTGGAACAGAATGCGCTCGGTAACCGTGGTCTTCCCGGCATCGATGTGGGCAATGATCCCGATATTTCGGAACGATTCGATGGGCAATTGTCTAGTCATGAATCCTACATTCAGCTCCGGCCGTGGTAAGGCTGAAGTTACCACCGGTAATGCACGAACGCCTTGTTGGCTTCAGCCATGCGATGCGTGTCGTCTCGGCGCTTGACCGCCGTGCCCTGGTGGCGGTAGGCGTCCACAAGCTCAGTAGCCAGACACTCAGCCATGGGGCGTCCCTGACGGGCGCGCGCGCTGCTGAGGATCCAGCGCATGGAGAGGGAGAGCTGTCGCGAGGGACGTACCTCCAGGGGGATCTGGTAGGTGGCGCCGCCCACGCGACGGGGGCGCACCTCCAGCGTGGGCATAACGTTGCGAACCGCCGTCTCGAACACCTGGACGGGCGGATCCTTGGTTCGTTGCGCCGCCGTCTCCATCGCCTCGTACAGGATGCGTTCAGCGACGCTCTTCTTGCCCCGCTTCATGACCTTGTTGATCATCATCTGCACCCAGACGCTCCCGAACTTGGCGTCGGGCGGCGTTGGGCGGCGGACTACCTTACCCCTGCGAGGCATCGACCAGACTCCCTGAGCCTACTTTGAATCCTCGGGCTTGCGGGTCCCGTACTTGCTGCGCTGCTGCCTGCGGCCGCTCACCCCAAGGGCGTCCAGCGCCCCCCGAACGATATGATAGCGGACGCCGGGCAGGTCCTTGACGCGGCCGCCGCGGATGAGAACCATGGAGTGTTCCTGAAGCGTGTGGCCCTCACCCGGAATGTAAGCGGTAACCTCAATGCCGTTGGTGAGGCGTACTCTGGCCACCTTACGCAGGGCGGAGTTAGGCTTCTTCGGCGTCTGGGTGCGCACGTTGGTGCAGACACCCCGCTTCTGGGGCGCGCCTTCACCGCGCACCATCCGGTTGGTCAGGGCGTTGTAATGGAAACGCAGGGCCGGAGCCTTGGTCTTCTTGGCCATCGGCTTCCGCCCATGGCGGACCAGCTGGTTAATCGTTGGCACCTGCGATTCCCCTCTTCCTTCACAACAAAAGGCCGAAAGCCTTACACTTCCGCACTAGACCGGCACGGGTATGAGCGGTGCGCCGATCACGTCGGCGAGGCCTTCCGACCGCAAGTCTCGCGTATTCGCCCTAGAAACCTGACGCCAAACGTTAAGGATAGCAACGGGCTCTCATGCTGTCAAGGTGGATAGCGATGCAACCGTTGCGTCCTAACCCTTCCCTCAGCCCCGAAGGGCCGAGGGGCATGATATTACCACGCTCCCTAACCCATCAAGTTGTCCCCAAGGCGTATAACAAGCCATCAAATTCCAAGATTTCTATTCAGGGAGGCGCTTAGCTATAATGGATAGGCTATGTCGGAAGTCAATCTTGACGCTCTGAGAGCCGCCATCCGCGACCTACACGGCTGCGAATCTACTTGGGTCGAGGCTGTATCAGTCAAGGAAACATCCAAGGGGCGCACCGTCTGGGAAGGCGTCGTGCAAGTCTTTGATCTGCACGATCATCCGGAGGCGACGCGCTGCTACGCTTGGTCACACGCTGTCGATTCTTCGGGGAGGCGGCGCTTCGTCGCCGTCCTGCATGAAGACCCGGTGAACTCGCCAGCTACGGCGGTGCGAGCAGCCATCGTCAGGGAACAGTTCAACTGGTATTAATTTTCGAGGCCCTTAAACTTTGGGTGTGTCAACGAGGGAATTCCCAGCTGGATCACACCCCAGCGTAGGAGTGGAGTCCAGACACCCACAGGTTCACCACAAAGTAGGTGAACAGCACGGCGATGAACCCCAGCACCAGGATGACCGCGGCCCTCTTCCCCGTCCAGCCGCGCAGGCCGCGGGTATGCAGGTAGGCAGCGTAGATCAGCCAGGTCACCAGGGCTGAGGTCTCCTTGGGATCCCAGCCCCAGTAGCGGCCCCAGGCGGAGTTGCCCCAGTACGCACCCAGCGCTATCCCCAGCGCCAGCAGCGGAAACCCCACCATCACCGAGCGGTAGCCGATCTCGTCCAGGAGCCCGGCCTTAGGCAGGCGCGAGAACCGGTTCCTCTCACCGTCTTGAACAAGGTACATGACGCCGGCGCCAAACGAGACGCTGAGGGCGCTGTAGGCCACAATCATCGTGGCCACGTGAATGGCCAGGAGGTCCTGATTCTGGAGGGCGGGCACCAGAGGCTCCACGTCGGACGGGAAGAAGGCGACGGAGACGGCCATAAGCGCCAGCACCACCGGCTGGATAAAGGCGCCGAGGGTCCTCTGTCCGTACCAGCGCTCGAATACGATGTAGAACAGCATGATGCCGCCGGCGAAGGCGACGGTGAACTCCCACATGTTGGACCAGGGGGCGTGGCCCACGGCCTGCCAGCGGGCGAACAGCGATATCGCCAGGAAAGCCGCCGCCGCCCAGGTAGACAGGCTCGCCAGCCTACCCAGCGAATCAGGCAACCGCTCGAAGGTAGCGACGGTCACGCCGCCATCGCCGTTCGTGGCCAGGCGACGCAAGACGACCCGCACCCCGAAGGCGTAGCCCCAGTAGAAGAGGACCGCCCCTGCCGTCAGGCCCAGGGCCAGCCAGAACGTCGTCAGCGCAAGCGCTTCCACTCCGTCCCTATCTCCACTCTAGGCGGTGAAACGCCTCGGCCAGCTTGAAACCGGCCTCCTTGCCCACCTCAGCCATACGTTGTCGCACCCGTTTGCGAACCTCGCTGGACGGATAGCGGCCTAGTTGACTCTTGTGGCAGCGGAGGGCCTTCATCTTCTTGTGAAAGAAATCGCTTACGTCCACATGGTAATTGGCCCGGTCGCTCCCAGCAAGGAGAGCTTCCTTCGCCCGGTGCGGCTCCAGCCCCTCCGCCAGGTGCTCCGGATAGTAGAGGTGGGAGCGTGAGAGCGGGTACGCGGCGTCCAGGGCGGCCTGGCCGGTGAGCCGGTGATCGCGGTGGTTATGGCCGAGACGATACGGGTCCCAGGTGACCACAACGTCCGGCTTGAAACGACGGATCTCTCGCACCAGCTCCCCCCGCAGCTCCGCCGTGTCCTCCACGAAGCCGTCCGGGTAGCCCAGGAAGACGCACGTGCTGACGCCCAACACCTTGGCGGCGGCGCGCTGCTCCTTCTCCCGGATCTCGGCCAGCCGCTCGCTGGTCATCTCCTCATCGTGGCTCCCCTTGTCACCGGAGGTGACGAGGACGTACCCGACCTCCCAGCCCTCCGACACCCAGCGGGCCACGCTGCCGGCGCAGAGGAACTCCGCATCGTCCGGGTGGGCGACGATGACCAGGGCTCGTTTGGGTTCGCTCACGCCAGGACGGTTCTAGGCCACGTGCGCGCCTACGGCGACGCCCCGGTACTCGGAGACTAGCTCGTGGTAGACGTCTTCCACCTGGCTGGCGACCTCCGCCCAGCGGAAGCGCTCCACGGCGGAGCGGGCCATACGGCCCAGGCTGCGGCGAAGGGGCTCGTTGTCCAACAGAAGCTCCAGCCGCTCCGCGAACGGTTCCGGACAGCGCCGTGACACCAGATAGCCGGTCTCACCGTGTCGTACGGTCTCCAGGAGCCCGCCGACCCGGGACGCCACCACGGGGACGCCGCAGGCCATCGCCTCCAGGGCCACGAGACCGAAGCTCTCGTAGAAGGAGGGGACGACGCAGATATCGGCGGCGTTGTAATAGAGCGGCAACTGCTCGTGCGGGACTGCGTCTCGGAAGACGACGCGCCCGGCGATGCCCAGCTCGTCCGCGAGCTGCTGCAGCTCTGCCTTGCGACGGGCTTCCTTGCCGTCACCGCCAACGACGAGAAGACGAAAGTGGCCCTCCGTCTCGGCGGCCGCGCGCAGGAGGATATCGATACCTTTCAGGGGCTCGATGCGGCCCACGTAAAGGACCAAGGGCTCGTCCTGGGACAGGCCCAGCTCGCGGCGGACGCTACCGCGTGGCATGGGGCGGAAATGGTCCGTGTCCACGCCGCAGGGTACTTGCACCGCTCGCTCTGGAGACACGCCGTAGAACTCGATCAGCGCCCGTCGTTCCCCCTCGCTGGCGCAGATGATACGGTCGGCACCCTGTGCGACCAGCCGCTCCCCGGCGATACGATAATCGGGCTCGTGCTCGCTGAAGTGGGCACGGTTCTTCACTTCGCCCAGGGTGTGGAACATGATGACGTGCGGGACGTTCCAGCGGACCTTGAGCGCCTGTCCTACCCAGCCGGAGAGCCAGTAGTGGCTGTGGACGAGGTCATAGGAGCGCCCCTGCTCCTCCTGGAAGCGGATGACGCCGCAGCGAAACTCCGGCAGGTATTGCTGCAGCGATACCTTCTTCGCCTCCAACGGCCCCGCCTCGATCTGGATGATCCGCGTTCGACCATCGATCTCCACCACCTGGGGCGTGTCCGGATCAGTGCGGCGGGTGAAGATGTCCATAGTGTGGGCGCGACGGCAGAGCTGCCGACTCAGCTCACGCATGTAGACGTTCATGCCACCGCTATCGCGGGTGCCGGGGCGGGCCAGGGGCGAGGTGTGGACGGAGATAACCGCTATGTTACACATACGTCACTCAATGATAATACACCCGTCACTTACGGCGCACCGTACATCGATACACCGGAACGTCCTTAGCGCCCAGGTCGTACTTGTAGGGCTCATGCCCGCGCAGGAAGTCGAACCGGCTCTTCCCCTCCTCGATAGCCTTCCGTAATGCGAGCGCTTTGGAGAGGAGCCCCACCGAGAGGTAGGCGTAGTTCGGGTCGTAGCCGCTGTTGTAGAGAAGCGACTCTCCTCCCTCGCAGAAGCAGAGGACGGCGGCCACCCGCACGCCGCCCAGGTTGAGGAAGATGAGTTCAACCCTCCCCTCGGCGGCCAGGGCGGAGACGATAGCGCGGAAGAAGCGCTCCATCTGCTCAGTCATGAAGGCGACCTTATCGGAGCGGCTTTCGCGATACAGGCGCAGGAAGTCGTCCAACGCCGCCACCACGGCCGCCGGCTCATCGACCGTCTCCAGTTCGACTTCGCCGGCCTGGCCAAGCTTACGCAGCTTGCGGCGCAGCTCGTGCCGGTCCTTCCTGTCGAGGCTCGCCAGATACTCGCTCCAGGTGGAGGGCAGGTCAAGCTGGGGACAGACGTCCTCGGTTTCGATATCCACCCTCAGGCCGAACCGGGGCGACACCGCCTTCAACGCCTCCAGGGTGGGAGACCCGTCAGGGACGGCCCACAGGACGAGCTCCTGCCAGGGCTCCTCGCCCAGGCTGCGCAGCACCGCTGACAGCACGGCCTCCTCTTCGCCTGCGGCGGCGATGAAGTCCATATAGTCGCATATCTCGGTATCGCCGGCGAAACAGAGACGGTCGCCATCGCGCATCAACGGCGCCACGCCTACCAGCTCGCCGCCGTTCCGCACCGAGAGCAGGATGAGGTCACGCCCGGCGCCGAACTCTTGCCACCATACGCGCAGCCAGGTAGGGGATGCGAACAGCTTGTTCATGCTGGCGCGGGTCAGCAGCGCCCGCCATTCCTCGCAAAAGGCAGGCTCCAGCTCCTCCCTCACCACGCTGTATCCCACGGTGTATCCCACCCTAGGCCCCTCTCACCAGGGCCAGGAACTCAGAGCGGGTGACGGCGCGACGGCGGAAAGCGCCCCTGATGGCGGAGGTGATGAGGGTGGTGCCGGGCTTCTGCACGCCCCGCATGGTCATGCACAGGTGCTCCGCCTCAATCACCACGGCCACGCCGTCCGGCGATAGCCCCTCCGTGATGGCATCCGCTACCTGGCCGGTGAGGCGTTCCTGCAGCTGTGGACGGCGGGCCAGAATATCGACCACGCGGGCGATCTTGCTGGCGCCAACGATGCGCCCCTTCGGTACGTAGCCCACGTGGGCCTGGCCGTGAAAGGGCAGAAAGTGATGCTCGCACAGGGAGTAGAAGGGGATGTTCTTGAGGATGACCATCTCCCGGTGAGACTCCTGGAAGCTGGTAGAGAGCACCTCCCGCGGGTCCTGGTGGAGGCCGGTGAACAGCTCCTCATACATCTCGGCGATACGGCGGGGCGTATCGAGGAGCCCCTCCCTGCTGGGGTCCTCACCTATCGCCTCGATAATGCGGCGTACGGCGTCGCGCACTCCGGCCTGATCTACATCGTCTCGATAGTCGCTCTCACTCCATTGAGTCCTTACGTCACCACTGGTTCGGCGGTTTCTGAGTTGGGCGGCCCGTACATTCTAACAGCAAGCGGCGGCGGGGAGAAAGCGGCATGGTGGTGGAATTTGTTTGGTAGAAATGGGTTGCTAAATTACGGAATTATTCTAGAATTGGACTGCTTATCACAGCCAGCGGAAGCCCTTAGTTACTAGCTTGTGCTTACACCCTCCGCGGCCCCGTCTACACCTGACGCCGTACTCTGTGTTTGTTAGACTCATGACATGTGCGGGCGCTTCACACTGTCCAGGCAGGACCGCGTAAGCCTGGCACGCGAACTCGGCGTTCCCTTAGGCCAGCTTCCCGAAGATAGCTATCGGCCCAGATTCAACATCGCGCCCACCAACAGACACTGGATCATGCGCATGGAGTACGAGGACCGAGAGTTGCTTCGCGCCCGGTGGGGGTTAATTAACCACTGGGCAAAGGATCCCAAGGCCGGCTATAGGCAGATAAACGCCCGGGCAGAGACGTTGGACCAAAGGCCGGCCTTCCGAGATGCTTTCATGAAGAGGCGCTGCGCTGTGCCAGCGGATGGATTCTTTGAGTGGGCGGGGCCGAAGGGACAACGACAGCCCATCTGGTTCCACCGGCCCGATGGTGGGGTTCTGCTGTTCGCTGGGCTCTACGAGTCGTGGCAACGCGAGCCAGGCGAGTGGGAGCCGACGTTCACCATCATCACTACCGATGCAAACGCAACGCTTGAGCCTGTGCACGACCGGATGCCGGTCATCCTGCCGGATGAGGTTGTCGATGAGTGGCTCTACTCGCGGCGAGACGATCACTCCGTGCTGAAGGGGCTTCTCGCTCCCGCCAGCGACGACCTGCTGGTGGGCACGCCCGTCTCGCCCCGCGTCAACTCGATCAAGAACGATGACCCCGCGTGCCTTGAGCCGATACCGCCGTAGCCGCGCCGTTGACAGCCGCCCAGCCCAGCCTGCCTGCCGGTAGGCAGGGCGCACAATCGCGGCGGGCATGCCCCCGACGCGAGATTCTTCGCGGAGTCTATCCTGAGCGGAACTCCGGTTCTTCTCCACCTCAGGCGGATCAGAATGACAGGCTAGGGGGACGGTTCCCCCTACGTGAGGGCCATCGCCCGCTCCACCGCGTCCAGCTCGGCCGGAACCTCGGTCATCTCGGCCTGGTCGGCCAGAGCGGTCTCCGGGTCCTTCAGGCCGTGACCGGTGATTATACAGACCACGGTCTTTTCGGCCAGCTCCAGGCTCGGCCCCGCCTTCAGCAGGCCGGCCACGCAGGCCGCCGACGCGGGCTCAGCGAAGATGCCCTCTTCCTGAGCGAGCAGGTGGTAGGCGGCCATGATCTCATCGTCGGTAACGGCATCGATAGCGCCGCCGGACTCGTTGCTGGCGGCGAGGGCGCCCTTCCAGCCGGCCGGGTTACCGATGCGGATGGCGGAGGCTACGGTCTCCGGGTTCTCCACTGGCTCACCGCGGACTATGGGTGCGGCGCCGGCGGCCTGCCAGCCCATCATCCGCGGCTTCCGGGCGGCGATCTCCGCCTGATAGTACTCGACGAACCCGCGCCAGTAGGCGGTAATGTTCCCCGCGTTGCCCACCGGGATGAACAGCAGGTCGGGGGCGTCACCCAGAGCGTCCACGATCTCGAAGGCGGCGGTCTTCTGTCCCTGGATGCGGTTGGGGTTGATGGAGTTGACCATCGCCACGGGGTGGCGGCCGCTGATCTCGCGCGCGATCTCCAGGGCGGCATCAAAGTTCCCCTGAATGGCGAGGACACGGGCGCCGTGCGCGACCGCCTGAGCCAGCTTACCGCGTGCGATATTGCCGCGGGGCACCAGCACAAAGGCATCCAGGCCGCAGTGGGCGGCGTAGGCGGCAGCGGAAGCGCTGGTGTTGCCGGTAGAGGCGCAGAGCACCGCCTTCGCCCCCTCCTCAACCGCCTTGGCGACGGCGACGACCATACCGCGGTCCTTGAAGGAGCCCGTGGGGTTGCACATCTCCAGCTTGAAGTACAGCCGCTCACAGCCTACGCGCTCGGCCAGCCGACGCGAGAGCACCAGGGGCGTCTCGCCTTCCCCAAGGTAGAACATCGGTGTCGCATCGGTGACGGGAAGGCGATCCCGATAGCGGTGGAGGATACCCTCGCGGGCGCTATTGCTCGGCCTTGAAATCACCCTGGGTCAGCTCCTTGATCTCCTGGGCCAGCGTCTCCAGCTGGCGGCGCCGCTGCCTCTCCATGGTGCGGACCAGCCGCTTGAGCTGCTCGAACACCGTCTCACGCTGCTGTTGCACCTCCTCCGCTAGCTCCATGAGGCGATCGGCCTGCCTCTCAGTGCGCTCATCGACGCGGGCCAGGCCCTGGATGAACTCAGCGGTGCGCTCAGACAGCTTCGTGGTGGAGGACTCCATCTTGGCCAGATGCTCGATCATCTGCTGCCGCTCAAAGCGGGCGCGGTCCAGCTGCTCCTTGATCTCCCTCGGCAGACTCAGATCTCGCTCAAACTTTGCGACCCTCTCCTCCTCACGGTGAACCCTCTCCTCGTACAGGGTCACCCTCTCCTCCATCTCCCCGTCGCGCTTGTGGAGAGCTTCGATGTCGGTGGCGAGAGCGTCCATCCGGTGCTCCAGGCGCAGGGCGGTTTCCAGGTTGCGGGCGCCCCGGCTAGTGAGCTCCTCAACCTCATGGCCCAAGGTCTGCTGAGAATGACGAAGCCCCGCAATCGCCTCCTCCACGTGACGCAGAGACTCCTCCAGACGCTGGCTGCGGCTCTCGAACTGGCCCACAGATTGCGCGGCGGCCTCCGCCTGCTTCAGGAGAGCGGCCCGCTCGCGGCGCTCGCGCTCAAGGTCAGACTGCTGCTGACGGCTCAACTCCTCGGCGCGGCCGGCCAGCTCGTTGTGACGATCCTGGAGCCGGTTAGCCTGGCTGCGAAGCTCACGGATCCCCTCTAGAACGCCGGGAAGGGCAGCCGCCCCGTCGGAACCGCCGACGCTCTCCTCAAGCTTGTGCAGGCCGCTGTCCAGGTTCCATATCTGGTCCAGCGCCTGCTTCAGCTCATGCTCAACCTTGTGCAGAGCAGCCTTAGCCTGACGGAGCTCCTCGTCCAAGTACTGGAGACGGTTCTCTGTGGACGCTTCCTTTTTCTCCACACTCATGTCAGTCGTCCACCCTCAGCAGGTTGCCGATGCTGACCACTTCAGGGAGATCACGAACCTGCACAGCGGTCGCCTGCACCGCCTCCTCACGGGCAGGGTGCGTCATGATCACCAGCTCCGCGGTCTGAGCGGCCTCGTCCGTCTCCTTCTGGATGACCGAGGCGATGCTTACATCGTGGTCACCGAAGGCGCGGGCGATACCGGCGAGGACGCCAGGCCGGTCGGCCACCTCCAGGCGAATGTAGTAACGGGTCACCAGCTCTGCGAGGGGCTTAACTGCCACCTCGGCGGTGTAACGCCAGGGAAAAGGCCGACCACCCTGGACGATAGCGCGGGCGGCGTCCAGAACGTCCGCCATGACGGCGGACGTGGTGGGTAGAGAGCCCGCTCCGGCGCCCTGGAAGAGAACCCGCCCGCTGAGATCGCCCTCGATCTGCACGGCGTTGAGAGCACCGTCCACCTTGGCCAGCAGCTCCTCCTCAGGTACCAGGGTTGGGTGAACGCGCACCTGCAGGGATGAGCCCTCCCGGCGGGCGACGGCCAGCAGCTTTATGGCGTAGCCAAGCTCGCGGGCGTAGCGGAAATCACGGGGCGCCAGGCCGCCGATCCCCTCGCGACGAATGTCGTCAGGGCCGATGCGGGTGTGAAAGGCCAGACTGGCGAGGATCGCCAGCTTGTAGGCGGCGTCGTGCCCATCGATGTCGTTGGTCGGGTCAGCTTCGGCATAGCCCAACTCCTGCGCCTGGGCCAGGGCAGTGGCGAAGTCCAGGCCATCCCTGCTCATACGAGTGAGGATGTAGTTGGTGGTGCCGTTGATAATGGCACGGACGCTGGATATCTCGTTAGCGGAAAGGTCGCGTTTGAGGGGAGAGATGATGGGGATACCGCCACCGACGCTGGCCTCGTACAGGATATCCACCCCTTTCTCGGCCGCCAGGCTTAGCAGCTCCGGCCCGTGTTTGGCCATCACCTCTTTGTTGGCGGTAACCACATAGCGGCCGCGGGAGAGGGCCTCCCTAATGAGACCGTAAGCAGGATTCTCACCGCCCAGCAACTCTACGACGATGTCCACATCGCCGGATACGGCCTCCTCCGCATCGGCCGTAAGGAGGCTGGGGTCAAGCTTGACCGCCCGCTCCTTGTCCAGGTGACGTACGAGGACACGTCGCAGCGCGAGGGAGGCGCCGACGCGCTGGGAGTAGGTGTCAGCTCTCTCGCTGAGAGCACCGGCGACGCCGCCGCCAACCACTCCCAGCCCCAGCAGCACGATGTTTACCTGTGCGGGCACGGCACCGCCTCGCCTAGCTCTGGTAGGCACGATCGAGAGCCCACTCGATCTTTCTCGCGTCTCCACCGGCCAAGTCCATGTTGTCGACGATGGTGAGGGTCTCCCTCTTCTCCTGGATCCAATCCGCCAAGGCGCCGGCCGCCAGCGGGGCTCTCTGGGTTTCCTCAACTTCGCGGTCTTCAGCCTTCTCCTGCATCTCTACGACGACCACGCCCTGGGGAAGGGGGATCGTCGTGATCTCGTTGGGCTCCAGTGCGAACACCAACTCCTCCGTATTGGGGGTCAATACGCCACTCGGCACCCAGCCCACTTCGCCGCCGCTGTCCTTGGTCTCCACATCCAGCGAGCTCTCGGCAGCCAGGGCGGCAAAGTCTGCCCCGTCCTCGAGCTGCTGCTTTATGTCGTCGGCGGTGGCCTGCTCGCTCACAATTATCTGGCGGTAGCGTACGGACTCCGCCGATTCCGGCACCTCCTCCTTGAAGTTCTGCTGCAGCTTGTCCAGCAGGACGCTTGCCTGCACCATCAGCCGATACTCCTCTTCGGAGAGACCGCTGCGGG
Source organism: Chloroflexota bacterium (assembly GCA_022561095.1). Classification (GTDB taxonomy): domain Bacteria; phylum Chloroflexota; class Dehalococcoidia; order SM23-28-2; family RBG-16-64-32; genus JADFNQ01. The sequence continues at coordinate 58,344 of JADFRV010000001.1, forward strand.
CCAGCTCCTGCTGGAAGACGACATCGAAGGTTTCGTCGTCGGCGGTGATGCCCAGACGGGTGGCGATCTCCTGTAGTATCTCCTCTTCGCTGGCGGTAATGTCGAACTCGCCCGCGAAGCGGCGCACTATCTCCTCCTCGATAAGGAGGGTGGGTACCTGAGACAAAGCGGTGACTTGATCAACGACGCCCGGTCCGCCGTTCTGGTCCACGAATATTTTCAAGCGGTCGCTGAAGTAGTCCAGCCGGAAGCGGGTATCATCTACCTGGATGGCAGTGGAACCCGGACGCCTCTGGGCCTCCAGTTCGTCGGCCAAGAAGGCGTAGCCTACGACGCCTAGGCCGGTAGCCATTAGCAGGCCTATGACTATCGCTCCGTAGAACTGAAAGCCGCGTCCGATAACGCGGCTGCTAATCGCGCCTCGGGGGCGATCCCAAGCAGGCGTGGGTATCTTCGCCTGACGGCGCCTCTTAGGCACGCGCCGTCTCCTTCCGTGGACTAGGCCGGAGAAACATCTCGGGATCCAGCGTCGCCCCGATGTGGGGCAGGGCGTGACGCTACCGGAACGGAGTCACCCCCATACGGACATGTTCCGCCGTGTAAGGGAGCAGCGCCAGATGGCGCGCCCGCTTGATCGCCTGCGCCAGCGCCCGCTGGTGCTTGGCGCAGGTCCCCGTCTTGCGCCGCGTATCTATGCGCCCGCGGTCTGAGACGAAGCGCCGCAGAAAGTTGAAGTCCTTATAGTCTACAAACGTCATCTTTTCCACGCACATGACGCAGGGACGCCGACGTCCCCGGCCGCGGTGCCGCGGCCGGTCCTGGTTCTCCATATCCCGTTGCCGGGGAGCAGGACGCTCTCCAGCGGTGGAAGTGGATGCAGAGGCAGCAGCGGGTGCGGCAGCGGGAGCGGCTGACTCGGCCTGCTCAGCAACAGGCTGCTTCTGCTCCTGCTCCGTCTCCTGCTCTTTCTCTCTCTCCATACTTCCTTACTCGAATGGTATCTCTTCGGCTTCGGCGGGCGCGGATACAGCCGGTTCGCCCTCACCTTGTTCCTCCGGCAGCGGCGCGCCGCCCGGCCTGTCCAGGAACAGCACCTTGTCCGCCACCACCTCTGTGCGATAGCGCTTCTGGCCCTCAGGGGTATCCCAAGAGCGGGTCTGCAGGCGGCCCTCTACGTAAACCCGTCGGCCCTTCTGCAGGAACTGGCTGCACTGCTCCGCCAGCTTACGCCAGGCGACCACGGAGAACCATTCCGTCTCCTCGCGCCGCTCACCATCCGGAGTGCTGTAGTTGCGGCTGGCAGCTACCCGAAAGCTGGTGAGGGCGTTGCCGTCCGCAGTGTAGCGCATCTCAGGATCCGCTCCCAAGTTTCCAATTATCATCACTTTATTCAGGCCTGCCATCTCACCCTCCTTTCGGGACCCACCTACTCCTCCAGCTTCACCACCAGATGCCTAATGACGTCATCCGCTAATTTCAGATTCTCCTCAAGAGCTTGCAGGCGTTGAGGGTCAAGGCTGAGTTGCGCCACCACGTAGCTGCCCTCCCGGTGCCGGTCAATGGCGTAGGCCAACCTACGGCGGCCCCAGGGAGTTACCTCCTTGACCTGACCACCCTGTTCAGCGATGAACTGCTGCACCCGCTCCACTGTGGACGAAACAGCGTCGTCCTCCACCTCCGGGCTTACTATCATCACCAGCTCGTAATCGCGCAAGCGACCTCCAGATGTCTAGGGACAAACAAACACGGGGCGCACCGCCTTCGCGGGCAACCCCTCACAGGCAAACGGGATTATAACATGCAGCATAGACGCCAACAAGCAAGCGCCGGCGCTGGTTCAGGCCCCAACGGCCATTCGGTCGGTAATGCCGGGTGCGGGATACGCCTCCGCCATCTCCCGCACCTCGGCCGCGATGCGCTGCAGCGCCTCCTCATCCTCCACGTTATCCAACGCGGTGGAGAACAGAGCGCCGATCCGGCGCATCTCCTCCTCACCCATGCCGCGCGACGTCACAGAGGGCGTGCCGATGCGGATACCGCTGGGGCTGAAAGGCTTGCGTGGGTCGTAGGGGATGGTGTTGTAGTTGCAGACGATCCCCGCCCGGTCCAACGCCCGCGCGGCTTTCTTCGCGATGACCCCTTTATTCGTCAGGTCTATCAATATCAGGTGGGTGTCAGTGCCACCGCTGATGAGGGTGAAGCCCCGCTCCAGTAGCTCGGCAGCCAGAGCCTTGGCGTTGCGCACCACCTGCTGGCCGTAGTCGCGGAAGGCCGGGGTCGCCGCCTCTGCCAGGGCCACGCCTATGGCGGCGGTAGTGTGGTTATGAGGTCCGCCCTGGAGGGCCGGGAAGACGGCGCGGTCGATGCGATCAGCGAGCTCGGCGCGGCAGAGGATCATGGCGCCGCGGGGGCCGCGCAACGTCTTGTGAGTCGTCGTCGTGATGACATCGGCATGGGGGGCGGGGTCAGGGTGAGCGCCGGCGACGACGAGGCCAGCGATGTGGGAGATGTCGGCCATGAAGTAGGCGCCCACCTCACGGGCGATATCGCCGAAGGCCTGGAAGTCGAACTGACGGGGGTAAGCGGTGGCGCCGGCGACGATGATCTTTGGCCTTTCGCTGCGCGCCAGGTCCCGCAGTTGATCGTAGTCGATGAGATGAGTCTTAGGGTCCACACTGTACTGCACCGCGCGGTAGAAGCGGGCGGAGAAGCTGACGTTCCATCCATGGGTGAGATGTCCGCCATGAGGCAAGGCCATACCCATGATGGTGTCGCCGGGCTCCAGAAGGGCGTAGTAGACGGCCATGTTGGCCGGAGAGCCGGAGTAGGGCTGCACATTAGCGTGCTCCATGTGGAACAGCGCCTTGGCCCGCTCCTGCACCACCGTCTCCAGTTTGTCGATGTAGCGTTGACCCTCGTAGTAGCGCTTGCCTGGGTACCCTTCCGAGTACTTGTTGGTGAGCACAGACCCCTGGGCCTCCATCACCGCCGCCGATGTGTAGTTCTCAGACGGGATAAGGCGCAACGTCTCCAACTGGTAGCGTTGCTCCTGGCGGATGAGTTTCACCATCTCAGGATCGGTCTGCTCTAGTGCGCCCATACCATCACCCCCTGACCTGCCGGCGATCGCGCCGAAAATGATGTGAGGCAGCGCTCCCCGCCGTACGGGTTCGCCGCTGCCTCACTTCCGGTTCGAGAATAAGGGACGTTGAAGTCGATCCGCTCCTATCTGTACCGAATCCAGTTTAGCGCCGCTGATAACGGGCCGTCAATCGCACCCCTGCTCTCGCTGGCGCCAGGCGAACTCGTTCAAAGCCATGAGGCCGCCGCAGACCAGGGAGTGACCCCCTAACAGCGCCGGTATCGACGTCTCCGCGGCGGCGCGCGTGAAGTCGCGCAAGAGCGGCTCGCGAACCTCCTGCCAGCGGCCCAGGTCCGAAAGGAAGCGATCGGAGCGGGTAGTATCGAGCCGGAGATGGGCGAGGAGGACGCGAGTATCGATGATAGCGGCGTCGCCCAGCTCGGCCAGAGCGCCGAAGGTACGCTGGGGGCCCACCTCCTCCAGGAAGAAGCCCAAAAGAGAGCGGGCTTTCCCCTCCGCGGCGCGGCCGTCGGCCTCCATCCCTCGCTCCTCGGCGAACAGGCGCACACGGCAGGCGGTCTCCCCCTCCAGGTACCGCCAGGCGTGGCTGCCTACCCGCCCGGCGACCGTGATCTGGGCCGAGCGGTCCGTGAGCAGGGGGAGAACCTGCCCGTAGCGATCGAGGTCAAGCTCCAACGCCGTCAGGTACTCTCGAAGGCGGGGTCCGCCCTCTCCGGTCAAGGCGAGAACCGCCAGGTCCGCGGGCCCATCGATGTCCAGCTGGGTGGCAACGGTGCGGGGAAGAGCGCATACGGAGAGACCCGCCTCCTCACTGAGGGCGCGGGCCAGGCGGTTATCGCTATCCGGCGGCTCTATGCGCGCGAGCGCCCCGGCGGGAAACGCCACCAGGTCAGACGAGAAGTGGTTGTTGGTGACGACGACTCCGCCCTCTGACAGCGCCTCGGCGACGTCGCTGAACTCGTCGACGCCCAGAAGGGGCAGGCTGCCTCCACCTAAGTAGACGACGCGCTCCAGGTCATGCCGTCGAACGACCTCCGCCAGGCGAGAGCCGAAGTGAAAAGGCCCGCTATCGACGTCCACTGTCACGCCAGAGGGCAGCTCGGGCAGCTCCGTCAAACCATCGGTGACGAGGACGACCCCTTCGTAGCGTCCGCCGCTTAGCGCGACCTGAATGCTGTCCAGGGTGGCGGCCAGGCGGGCGCCCGCCACCATACCCTCGACTGGGCTGTCGCCGAGCCCGCCGAGAAAGAATACCAGCGCCGGCCCTGGCGGCGCCACGCTCAGGATCCCTGCGCCAGAGCCGGCTGCGGCTCTATGCGCTGCACTTTGACGCGCGGCTGAAGGATATCGACTTCGCGGCGACGGCACAGCTCTGTCCCTGGTGTGAGAACGCAGGCGGTGCCGGCCGCGACGCCCAATCGGAGCGCATCCTCCATATTGTCGCCGCGGCTGAGAGAGAGCACTATCCCAGCCAGGAAACCGTCGCCCGACCCAACGGCGCTCACCGCCCGCACGCGAGGGGCGACGCTGCGCCATGATCCCTCGTCGCTCACCGCCACGGCGCCCTCGCGGCCGCGGGTCACCACAGCCATCCGGACACCCATCCCCCGGAGGACCTCGGCGGCCTCCAGCGAGGAGCTCTCGTCGCCCAGGCGACGGCCCAGCAAACGCTCCAACTCGCGACGGTTACCCTTGACCATCTCCGGCCTGGCGGTGACTCCAATGACCAGCGCGGGGCCGTCAGCGTCTAGCACCGTATGCACCCAGTTCTCACGTGCCATGGTAATCATCTCGGCGTAGATATCGGGAGAAAGCGGCGGCGGAATGCTGCCCGCCACCACCAGCCAGTCGTTGGCGTGCAACCGCTTCCGCAGCTTGGACAGCAGCTGTTCCGCGGAGCGGTCCTCCGTCTGCGGGCCGGGGTCGCTGAGGATCGTGTGCATGTGACGCGATTCGTCAATGATGGTGATGTTGGTACGCGCCTCCCCCTTGGTATGAACGAAGTCGCACTTGACCCCCTGAGCCTTCAGCGTTTGCTCGATATAGCGACCGAGGCCGCCCGGCGCGAACCCCATAGCGACGCTCTCGCCTCCCAGCTCCCGCACCACCCGCGAGACGTTGATCCCCTTGCCGCCGGGATCGAACCGGCTGGACTTGACCCGCAGCGTGTCCCCGGCGACGAAGCGCTCCAGCACCAGGGTCTGATCGATAGCGGGGTTGAGAGTGACGGTGAAGATCACGACGATTCGGGCAGGATGAGCCCGTAGTCCCCGTCGCGGCGGCGGTAAAGGAGGGCCAGCTCCTGCCGGTCTTCGTCCCGGAACAGGAAGAAGTTATGGCCAAGAAGTTCCATCTGCTCAATCGCCTCCGCCTCCGTCATCGGCTTGACGACAAACTGCTTACGCTTCACCACGCGGCCGGAGACGATCTCCGTGCCCGGCGGCAGGTCCGGCTCCCCCTCCGCTTCGGCGTCGAGGGCCTCCTTGCTTAAGCGACGATGGCCGCGGTAGAGCTTCTTCTCCTTGAAGCGTTTGATCTGACGTGA
>JADFRV010000179.1 GCA_022561095.1 Chloroflexota bacterium
GCCGCAGCCTTCAGCTGAGGTACGGGCGACTGAGGGTGCCTCCCGCGATGAGCGTCCACAAGACGCCCAGCCTGGAACGGGACAAATCAAACCCTCATCTGGGGTTACTAAGAGCGGGCGAGCGAGAAGTCAGCAGGGGCTCGATGGCTTGCTAGACGAACCAGTTTCTAATTCGCTAACTTCGACGCGGATGGGGGGCGCTCATCACGAAGACTCGCGGACATTGGCGGAACTGGCCGATATCGTTATGGCGGACACGAGTGAGGAGCAATCGAAGGCGCCTGAGGACTCGACGAGGGAGCGCGAGCTGCAAGATGAGGCTCCCCCCGAGTCTGCCGATTCCCCGCCCGATGAGCCTCCGGAAATACCCCAAACACGGTCAAGGCGCCGCCGGTCCTGGGTCATCGTCGCGACACTCGTTCTATTCGCGGCCGGAGCCGGGTTCCTTAATCCTGGCCTTGGTGACAGCAGTTCCAGGCCGCATTCGGAAGCGGCCCCAGATACCGAGGCTTTGCAACCGGCTGGGGACGAGTCCCTCAAGGCGATCGTAACTGATCCTACGCCATCTCCTGTACCTACGGTTGCTCCAACGCCTGCTCCAACCGCTACTCCGACACCTGCTCCAACCATTGCTCCAACGCCTGCTCCAACCGTTACTCCGACGCCTGCTCCTAACAGTGCTCCAGCCCCGAGTGGCGTACACGTCGGCAATCTCGTCGCCAGCGTCGAACAACTAGGACAAGGAGCGAAGATCAAAGTCTCGGTCGAGGTCTACGTCCACGACTCAGCCCACAGTCCTATCGAAGGCGCCTCAGTTAGCGGCCAGTGGACAGGTACCTCTGGCTCCACCTCTTGTACCACGGACGCTACTTCCTTCTGCACCCTTAATACCAGCCCAATCAGCGTACCTGGCAGCGTGAAGTTCACGATCACCGGCATCACCAACAACGGGCTTGACTACGTGCCTGCTCTCAACCACGACGCCAATGGTGATAGCAACGGCACGTCCATCACTGTGTCCTTCTAGCACGGCCCCGTCGGATAGCCCGTTGACACCCGCCCGGCCCAGGCGCACAATCGCAGCGGCGGTCTGCTGCTCCTCGGGCGAGTGGAGATCAGAAGGAGGACACTGATGGCCTTCTACATAGACTGCATGGGCTGCGATGCCCGTCTGCGTGCCGACACGCAGGAGATGCTACACGAGATAATCGCTGCTCACGGCAAGGACGTTCACAACATGGACCTTGCCAGCATGCCGGAGAACCAGAAGCAGCAGATGATGTCGCGCATCAAGGAGGAGTAGGCGTCCCCGGAAGGGAACCCGCTTCCAACCTCAGTAGCCTCTCCAGTTCTCGACCGGCGCCGCCGCTAGCCAAGTCCGCGTTGACACCCGCCCAGCCCAGGCGCACAATCGCGGCGGCGGGGGGGGCACTCACGCCAGGCGCTGACCTGTAACGCGTATGTTTGACTGTTGTAATTGGGGTAGGTGTCACCGCGCTAGGAGGTTAGGATGCCCCGCCTGCCAGATCACCAGCCACGGGGACCGCGACTGCACATCATTCTGCTTGAGGTCGCTGTCTTCACCTTGGTCGTTTCGGCGCTTGCCATTTCTCAGCAGCCTGTGGCGGTTTGGCTGGTGGGTATCATGCTGATCACACTGCACACCCTTCTCTTCTACCGCCTGGGGAAGATAGCCGGACGTCTCACGACTGCGGAATTACCGGCCTTCTTCCGCGGCTTCAAGAAAGGGCTGATGGGACGGCGCGACTAGGTAGCCTTCTACTGGCGGGAGCAATCTCTTACAGGGACGGCTAGCACACCGTTGACAGCCGCCCCGCCCAGGCGCACGAAGGGAAGAGGCGCTCCCAAGTCCGCGTTGTCGCAAGGGGTGTGGCGATGAGACCCGGTCAGCGCCCTTTAGGCGCGGTTTGGTTAGACTGTCCCCATCCGATGCCGGGGAACAGGAAACCTACGCGCACTCATCGACCCCGTATTGCTGTGTTCTTGGTGATGATGGGCAGCCCCTGCCGCCACATGTAACTCGCCCTGTAGTTCGGCGCGCTGCCTGCCCTTTTCGGCACGGCAAAATGATAGATGGAGAGCGCCGACTTGGCGCAGTAGACACACAACCGCTGCTCGCCCCGCTTGTATCCGTGGTAGCTCACTTCAGCCTACTCCTCACCGCCAGTAGCTCGTCCAGGTAGATCACTTGCCGCCTCGTGTGTTGGCTCGTCTCGCCTGCCCATATCGCACTTCCTGCTCACCCTGTAAACAACAGAGAGCCTCGTCTGTTACTGTGCCCTGTGCAGTATTGCTGCGCCCCCGTTGACACCCGCCCAGCCCAGGCGCACAATCGCGCCTACCGCCGCCGACGCCTCCTAGCCTACCAGCCACCGCCTGCTCGTGGCCCGATCCATCCAGTGACACCGAGACAGGGATAGTCCAGAGGCGTACAATATCCCCGCCATGGAGCCGCGCATCCAGTATGTGAAGACGAGCGATGGTGTGAACATCGCCTACACCACAATGGGTGAAGGTCCGCCGCTGGTGGCGCTGACGGGTTGGCCCTTCTGCCATCTGGAAGCGGAGCGTTGGGTCCCGACCCACCGGCTGTTTCAGGATCGGATGGCGGAAAAGTTGCGGCTCGTACGCTTTGACCAGAGGGGATCCGGGTTGTCCCAGCGCGACGTCGACGATCTGTCAATCGCGGCTCGCGTGCTGGACATGGAAGCGGTGATCGACCACCTTAAGCTTGACAGCGTTGTTATCAACGCCTGGGGTACCGGCGGCCCTGTAGGCATCTCCTACGCGGCGCGACATCCAGACCGAGTTTCACATCTCTGGCTGATTGACTCGTACGCCCGCCCAGCGGACTACATGCAAAGCGACAGGGCGGCCAGCCTCCTTACCCTCATGAACTCCGATTGGGACCTCTTCACGGAGACCATTGCAAGCGTATTCTTTGGCTGGTCCGCGGGAGAGCCGGCTCGCAAGTTTGCCGCCTATTTGCGCGAGTGCGTCACTCCAGAAGAAGGTAGGGCCGCCATGGCCGCCGCTATCAGTGAGGACGTCACACCGGTGCTGGCAGACATACAGGCGCCGACGGTGGTGGTACGCTCTCGCCAGCAAGTGTTTTCCGGTGTCGACATCGCCCGCTCACTGGCAGCGGCGATACCGAACGCCATCCTGGATTCCTCCTTCGATCCTGCCTGGATTACCTCCGAAGAGTATGTGGAGGAGATAGTGACCGCATGCTTCGAATGGCTGGGCGTGGATGACCACGACGTGCAAAGGGCCGCTACGACTGAGCCCGGATCGTTTCGTACTGTCCTGTTCACCGACGTTCAAGGCTCTACGGCGCTGACCGACCGCCTCGGCGACGCCGCGGCACGGGAGGTGCTGAGGGAGCACGAGCGCATGGTTCGGGAGGCGCTAAAGGCGCACGGCGGCTCGGAGGTGAAGACGATGGGCGATGGGTTCATGGCCTCGTTCTCCTCGGCCACCAAGGCGTTGGACTGCGCTATCACCGTGCAGCGGGCGTTTGCGGAGCGTAATGAGAGTGCAGAGGAGCCCATAAAGGTTCGAGTGGGGCTGAACGCCGGTGAGCCCATCGCGGAGGACGATGACCTGTTCGGGACGGCGGTCAACAGGGCTGCCCGTATCACAGCGACGGCCAAGGGCGGAGAGATACTGGTCGCCAACGTAGTTCGTGAGCTGGCCGAGGGCAAGGACTTCCTGTTCGCCGACCGTGGTGAGATTAACCTCAAGGGGTTCGATGAGTCTGTGCGGCTGTACGAGGTGAGGTGGCGGGAGGGCTAATCGCCTAGCCCCTCGTTGACAGCCGCCCAGCCTACGCGCACGAATCGCGGCGGGCAACGCGCAAGGCGCTCCGTCCCCCCGCTATCGATCGCGTAAGGCCGCTAGGACGCCCGTAGACGCCGCCTTCGTCTTAGGGGGGGTCCCCTACCTCGACCCAACTCGCGTTCTCGTCGATCCTAGCGCTCGTAGTGGGCCGGGACCGGCTGAAACGCCTTCATCCGGTCTCGGCGCGCCTCTTCCGGCGTCATCGGCCTGATGTTGTACATGACGTTGCCGCACATCCAACAGGAGCGGTCTCCGTCGAGCTCCGAGAGGATCGTTGGGCTCTCGCACTTCGGACAGCGCTCGTCTCGCTCCATCGGCTAGCTCTGGATGCTGGTCTACTCTCCCCATTATACGGCCGGTGGGGGCTAGCTCCTGCTACAGAGTCGAGGGGGGCTCACTCCGCCTAGCCCAGGCGCACAATCGCGGCGGGTGGAGTCGTGGGTGGGAGCTCCTATTACACCCTTACGCTCGACCGGAAGCCGATTCGCGGTCAATCGCGATCAGCAGTGCTCTCAGCATCGTGGACTGCATGCGTCGAAGCGCCTGAGGATTTTCAGCACTTCGCTCTAGCGCCTCAGCAAGAAGTTGGTCGGCAGTCCGTTCGTCTGGGCTCTTGACTGCAGTTGGGTCGCTGGCGGCAAAGAATGCTTGCCAGGACTCCTCCACCTCTGAGGTCTCCGGGCCCTGCGTTCC